>NZ_JBVYOL010000020.1:0-142104 GCF_056120505.1 Paenibacillus sp. sgz302164
ACGTGTTACTCACCCGTCCGCCGCTATCCCCGAAGGGACCGCTCGACTTGCATGTATTAGGCACGCCGCCAGCGTTCGTCCTGAGCCAGGATCAAACTCTCCAAAGTACCCCAAAAAGTGAAGCGAACCTCCGTAGAGAATTCCGATTACTTTTCGGGGGCCCCATACTAGATGGGTGTTACCTTTATTGAAAGCTGAATAGCTCAATTTCAAAGCTGACGAGATTTTGCAATCTCTTGTTTTGGTTGATTGCTCAACCTTGCTTCTTCACTCGTTGTTCAGTTTTCAAAGAACAATTTCTTTCGTTTGCTGCCGTGTTACCGGAGCAGCGAGTAGTAATATACCATGTCTAAATTTCTTTTGCAAGTACTTTTTTAAAAATTCTTTTTCGATCCATCCATGAAGAAAATCAACATATTCAGACCTTGTGTAGAACTTCATAAGTGCTTGCAATGCCTGTCCGTTTGGGGCAGGAGTTATAATATAGCACACATCGTTATAATTATGCAAATTCAAAATTTTGCCTATTTTATGAATCGCTTTAAACGATTTTTTTGTTTCGCTTATAAGCTCGCGCAAATATACGATTGGACGGAATATGCCCGGCGGACTGCGCCCCACGCGATTTAACGAATGGGCGGTCGGCAAACCAGGAAGGAAAAAACTTGCGAAAGTACAGGTCTTTCCTGCGGTGAGGTTCATTTTGGCGAAAAGCCTGCGAAAGTGCCGGAATTTTCAGCGAAAATAAGCCTGAATCCACGTACATAACGAAAAAACTGCACAATTGCAGGAATTCTTCATGTCCAGCGTATCAAGGACGCAAATTCATGTATTTTTGCAGGTTTTCTTCGTGCCGCACCGCCGGGCGGATTGTGGCTATCGGCTCCGGCGTGGGGATTTTTCAACAACCTGAGGCCTTTTTTTGCAAAAGGCGCTCTTTCATTCCCTCTACTTTAGTTTAAAATATCAAAATTTATAAACCGTTGCTTCTCCAGCTTGCTTTTCTCCGCGGCCGTTAGCACGGTAACGAAAACTCCCTGATCGATTTGAACCGAAGCATATTGGTACCCCGTATCGCTGATCATGTTATTTATTTCGACAAGCACACTCGTATCGATAAAATCGTTCAGAAACAAGGGATGTATCGTCCGCTTCTTTCCGGCCAACGTAAAACTGACTGTCAGCGGCCCCTCTTCGGAATCCCAAGACTCCACGATATTTGTGGGCTGAAAGGCGCCGCGGGAGATTTCACTCCATTGCCGCAGCGTCCGCACGTAGCTATCGCTGCCTTTTGCAACATCTGCCTCCGTATCCTCTAACCATACGCGATCCTTGTCCTGCATAAGAACGTAGAGATCCGCAAATTCGGCATCATACGCCTTGAAATCAAACGGATTCCAGTCATCGCTGACGAAACCTTTATACAATTTCAGAAATTTATCATCGAACTGCTGGCCTGTAAGATCCTTATCCTTTTGAAAAAATCCAGCTTCCCTATAATAGTGAGCCGCATCAAGCAAACGTTCTTGCGGAGTGAAAGAACCGAATTTCTCTTGTCTCTGCTCGAACGCCGGCTTTAGCTCCCGGAATGTTTGGATAATGTGCTGGTATTCTTTTTCAGCCTCGGAATGATCAGAGTCTCCCGACACCAGCACGATTCGATAGAAGGCGTATTGGCCTTTTATCAAAGTCTGAACAACGTTCAATGTAAGACCTTCGCTCGTCGCATAGGAATAGGAGAATTGAACGGTCTCTTTTCCGTTGGCATTCAACATTTTATCAGTGCTGAAATCCGCATTCAGGTAGGATAAAGAATCTTTTATCGCATCCTCATATTGTTGAAGCGTTTTTATGGATGACGTTTCCGGGAAATCGGACGCCAGCATAATTCGGTTGCCGCCGTTAGCCAAATAAGCCTGAGCGCCCTCGAAAGGCGCCTTCTGGTCGAGCCATTTGCCGCTTACCGTTATTTGAGCGCTTCCGTCCCGGCCGACTACGCTTCTCTCGGGCATAAGATGGATGGTGTTCGTCCTGCTTGCCCAAGTAACCCCATAGCCGGACGATTCCCCTACAAAACGAATAGGCACAAAAACGCTGCCGTCCATACGTTTCGAGGCAACCTCAAGCTCTGTTGTTTTGCCGTTTGCAGCAGCTTCCTTATGATTGACCTGCAAGGAAATTCGTATGCTTTCTTTTTCTGCCTGAACGGTTTGCGTTTCTTCATTCCAATGCACGGTAAAACCAAGCTTTTCAAAAAGCGGACGAAACTGCACAAGAGTCGTTCCATCCTCAACGACCGGCGCGCGCTCAAACAAAACCCTATCCCCATTGACCATAACGGCAATTCCCGGGTTACTGCCTGCCTCGGAAAATTTCCCGTTCACGGAGATCCCCGACTGTTTGAACAGTTGAATCAACGAACGGGATTTCCCACTCAGCTTCTCTTCGTCTACATAAAGATTGCGGAGCGAATTCATGGACGCCGCGGCCGATATATCTGTGACAGGATTGTCCGCGATATTGAGCCATTTAATCGGCAATTTGGACAAAGCCGAAATATCCTCGATTTGATTACTATCTGCCAGCAGGTCCGTTAACGAGGTTAATCGGTAGAGGCAGCTGACATCTTTGATATGATTGCCGCTGATTAAAAGCTTTTCCAGGTTGCCTAAGCCCGCAAGGGAGCAAACATTTTCAATCTTATTCCGCTCTAAAGCTACAAAGTCAAGCTGGTACAGCTCCCTAAGCGGACTGACGTCCGAAATTTCCTGGCCGGGCAAAAACAATTCCTTCAAATTGTAGGCCATTTCCAGGCCTTTCAGGCTTTTAATTTTCTCCTCCCCTTGCGGATACAAGGAGGTCAACTTCCGCATCTCGGAAAAGTCAAGTACTTGATCGGCGTCAAGCTTAAGCTCCTCCCGGATCGCTTTTTCCAGCACTGGGTCCTCAATCTTGACTGCAGTCTGTTCCGCCGATGCCGGCAAGGCCGAGAAGACCGGCGCCGCCAAAAAGCAAACGGCCATGCATAATACCCGAATTTTCAATGAACGCTCACCTCTTCACTTTAATGAATTTGTCGTTGTATGTATCGTGCGGTTCGTACCATCCCACTCTAC
Source organism: Paenibacillus sp. sgz302164 (assembly GCF_056120505.1). Taxonomy (NCBI): domain Bacteria; kingdom Bacillati; phylum Bacillota; class Bacilli; order Caryophanales; family Paenibacillaceae; genus Paenibacillus; species Paenibacillus sp. sgz302164. The sequence continues at coordinate 3,117 of NZ_JBVYOL010000020.1, forward strand.
CTGCGCGCGCCCAGAGCCTCGCTGATAAAACGCAAAGGAACAAATATGGAACCTGGATAAATGAAGTTAACCATGTTAATTATAGATACGGACTCGCCGGATGTAAATTATACTTTACAAGAAAACCCGCACTATCGCCCTGAAACCTCTCTGCCGGCGGCTCAACAGCAGCTCTTCAACAAATAAAAGCGCATGCGCGAGGTATTCATCCAGGCACATGCACTTTTTAGGCAAACGGTAATTCCTATGGCTGAAAATAATAGAAAAAATTCAAACCGCCGCATTCCGACGAACCGGCGCTGCCGGCATGAGCATGAATGCGCAAATTGTGCGCGGCGTCATCTTCGATGCTGACGAACCTTTCCGACAAATGAGCCAAGTGCAACAAGGCTTCGCAATCCGCGTCAACGATCATCGTTTTCGCATAGGTCTCGGTATGAAGCGTTTTATAGGGCTTCTCCTGGTCAAACTGCGCTGGCTCCGGTTGTATGCTCATGCCGGCTTTTTCCACAGATCCGAGGGAATCGATGGCTTTCCTGATTTCTTTTGGCCGGATGCGCAGGTGGCGGGAATCGAATAAAACAAGCTCAAGATCGAACTCGCCGACACGATACGAGCCTTTAATCTCATCGGCAGTCCTTGCAGGCGTTCTTTCATTAAACCGCGGCCCCGGCACATAGAACATCACATGAGGCTCTTTAGTTTGAGCTGCAATCAAAAACAAGTCTCTCATAAAAGCGAACCCTTCGCCATTGGCAAGCAGGCTGCGCGAGTCGATGACCGGTTCTCCGAACCACAGCTGGCTCGGCGTTTGAAGAGGTTCCAACACTGTTACATTTTGCTTGTCGATCTGCAAGTGATAGGCTAAAAAGTTCATACCGGCGCTCCAAGGCCCTCTCCTATATAATTTCCATTCAAAATGCTACTCAAATCGTACCACAAAACAGTGCCGTTGAACGAGAATTTTTTTAATGTGGTTAATATTTCGGCAGCATACCCTATCGGCTCAGCGATTCAAAACTTGCAGCGTTGCCTGCCCGAGATCGCCAAGCCGCCACAGCGCAATTTTGTGGTAGCCTGCACGCCGCGAAATATCGATCCACTGGGATAAAGTGACGGAGTCGGCATACCAAACCGTGTGCTTCACGCTGTGATCGTGAACTCACCTACCCCTTGAGCCAGCGCAACTGCATAGCAATGAGCAAAAAGCCTTCAAATGTGAACTCCCCCCCTAGGGCCGGCGCATCTGCATAGCAACGAGCAAAAAGCCTGCAAAAGTGCAGGTTTTTGCTCGTTGATACGCTGGCCACGAAAAATTCCTGCAATTGTGCAGGCTTTTTGCGGCGAACTGGGGCTCAGACCCATTTTCAGCGAAAATTCCTGCACAATCGCAGGCTTTTTGCCAAAACGGGCCGCAAACAGAGAAAAAGCCTGCACTTTTGCAGGCTTTTCGGGTTGGCTTGGGCCATGAGTCTGCCAGATAAACTCAGCAGAAGGTATGTGTATGCGATATGGCGGATGTTATGCAACGTGAGCGGCATATTTGCAGCCATGATTCAGTGGGGATGCACAAATGCAACTCCGCCCGCCAGACCCCAAGAGCTGGTCGCACCCTACATGACAACACTGAAAATGAGCCCCCCTCCGACTGCCCAACACACGCTGTAGACCCGATTTTTTCCATTCAGTGGGGTCTACTAGCGCCCGCGGCTGTCATGAGGGTTTTCGCGGGGTTTAAGCCGCCAAACTGCGCGGCTCCGCCCGGCTCTTGCTCATACAGATGATTCCGCGCTTCCTCCCGCCGCAGCCATACGTGCCACTGCCCGTTCGATGTTGGCCAGGGCACCTTCAAGCACTGCTTTCGGAAAAGCGATGTTCATGCGCAAAAAGCCTTCGCCAGCGCCGAATACGGCTCCGTCCCGCAATCCGACTTTCGCTTCGCGTTCGAAAAAGGCAACCAGCTCCCCCGTCGGCACGTTCAACTTCCTCGCGTCCAGCCACATCAAATACGTAGCTTCCGGCTTGATCAGCTCAAGCTGGGGGATGCGTTCCGCCAAGTACGAAGACAGCAGCTTTACGTTGCCTTCAATATAGGGAACCAATTGGTCGACGTAATATCCGCCTTGGCGATAAGCCGTCTCAAGCCCCAGCACGCCAAAAACGGGCCGATCCAACGCCTTGTTGTTGATCAGACTGATGCGGTACGCTTCACGCACCCGCTCGTTAGGTATAATAACCGCCGCCGCACGCAGCCCTGCAAGATTGAAGGTTTTGCTCGGATTGATGCATACGAGGCAGTTGTCCGCAATTTGCCCGGAAATGGCCGGCAGCGGAATATGCTTGTAAGACGCATATACCAGATCGGAATGAACTTCGTCCGAGACGACGAAGACGTGATGCCGGACGCACAAGTCCGCGATCCGCTCCAGTTCCTCCCGGGTCCACACTCTCCCGACGGGGTTGTGGGGATGGCACAGAAGCATCAGCTTCGCTCGCGGATGGCTGAGCTGTTTTTCCAAATCGTCGAAGTCGATCTCATACCTGCCCTGCTTCAATTGCAGCTGATTGACCGCCTTCACCCTGCCGCTGTTCTCGATCAAGCTGTGAAAATTATGATAGACAGGCGTCTGGATGACCACTCTGTCGCCTGGATGGGTAAACGTTTGAATCGCGTAAAGCAGCGATGTGCCTACGGAAGGCGCATACTCGACCCATTCCTGCTGTATAAGCCAGGAGAACCGGCTCTCCATCCAATGCTTGACCGCGTCCTGAAAGCTGCCGCTCTCGGCCACGTAGCCGAACGAGCCTTGCAGAGCCCTCGCCGCAAGCGCTTCTGTAATCGGCCGGGCCGTTCGAAAATCCGTTTCCGCCAAATGCATAGGCAGCACGTCGTCCGGGTATAGAGCGTACATTTGAGAATCGGTGCCCCTGCGGTCGATCCGCTCGTCGAAATTGTGCTCAAGCTGCACGGTTCTATCCCCTTCCATCCTTCTCCCCCCGCTGCACCGACGCCAAAAACTTGCGCGTCCGTTCCTGCTTCGGCTGTCCGAACAGGCTTTGCGGGTCTCCCTCTTCCACAATCAATCCGTCCGACATGAAAATGATCCTGTCCGCGATGTCTCTGGCAAAAGCCATTTCATGAGTGACGATGATCAGCGTAGTCTTGTGATCGACAATCGACCGGATGGCCTGCAGCACTTCGCCGACCAGTTCGGGGTCCAGCGCCGAGGTCGGCTCGTCCAGCAGCATGACGGAAGGCTTGACCGCCAAAGCTCTGGCGATCGCGACGCGCTGCTGCTGGCCGCCGGACAACGTCGACGGATAGCTGTCGGCTTTGTGCCCGAGGCCGACGCGTTCCAGCAGCTGCCTGCCGATCGCTTCGGCCTCCGGCCGGCTCATTTTTTTGACGATAAGGAGAGACTCCGTCACATTTTGCAGCGCGGTTTTGTTTTTGAACAAATTATAGTGCTGAAAAACCATCGCCGACTTCTGCCGCAAAGCCGAGGCGTCCGACTTCTTAATACGGCCGCAATCGACGGCGATTTGATCGATTTGAATAACGCCCTTCTCCGGCGTTTCCAGCAAATTCAGGCAGCGCAGCAAAGTCGATTTGCCCGAGCCCGAAGGTCCGATGATGGCCACGACTTCTCCTTGAGCGATCTCAAGATCGATATTTTTCAGCACCGGCAGCTCGCCAAAGCTTTTGCTTAATCCGTTAATTTTTAGCATAACCGAACTCCTATCGATAAGGTCTGTCCAGCACTTTCTCCAGTCTGCCCTGCAGCATCGTCAGCAAAATCGTAACTCCCCAATAAATAAGCGCGACAGCGATATAGCTTTCAAGGAATCTGAAGGAATTGCTGGCCATAATTTTCGTTTGCGCGAAAATATCGGAGACGCCTACCGTAAAGGCCAGGGACGATTCCTTGATCAGCATGATCAAATAGTTGCTCATCCCCGGAACGGCGATTCTGATCGTTTGCGGCAGCACAACTCTGCGCAGCCCCTGCCAGCGGGTCATTCCGACCGACAGGCAGGCCTCCATCTGGCCCGGATCGACCGAGTTCATCGCTCCTCTGAATTCCTCGGCCAAACTCGCGGCATTTTTAAAGCTCAACGCAATAATGGTCGCCGTGACCGCATTAATAATGCTGATTTCGGGAAAAATTTGCGGGATACCGAAATAAAAAATAAACAGCGTAACCAGCGTAGGAACCGATCGGAAAAAGGAAATGTAAATATTGGCCAGCGGCGTCAAAACTTTAACGTTATTTCTAATGATGACTGCCAGCACCAAGCCGAGGATCGATGCAAAAAGCATCGATGCAATGGCCAGCAGCAGCGTCATGGGCAAATACTTCAGCAGCTCCGGGACGGCCTTGAACAGAAATTCAAGATCGAAACTCATCGTCAGTGCGCCTTACTGATATCTTGCTTCAACCATTTATTGGATATTTCGCTTAATGTTCCGTCCTTGGCCAACTCGTCCAACGCCTTGTTAAACGCTTCCTTCTGCGTATTGCCTTTGTCGTTTTTCGGGAAAGGGAACGCTTCCTCGTACGTGTATACAGGGTCTCCGGCAAGCTTGAGCGGCAGCCCGGAATTATCAATCAAAAGCTGCGCGCCGGCGCGGTCCATAATATAGGCGTCGAGGCGGCCGAGAGCAACGTCTTTCATAATCGCGCTCGGGTCTTCATAGGTAACGATGTTCAGCTCTTTGTTCGGATCGTTCTCTCTCAGGTACGTTTCTTTGCTCGTTCCGACATTGACGCCGATTTTTTTGCCTTTCAGGTCTTTGAGCGACTGGATGGAATTGTCTTCCTTGCGGACTATAAGCTGGGCACCGGAGTAGATATACGTTTGCGAGAACGAATATTTGTCCTTGCGTTTGGCATTCGCTTCCACCTGGTTGGCGATCGTGTCGATTTTGCCGGAATCCAGCATGCCGAACAAACCGGTCATGTCTGCCGTCGTCCACGTTACTTTGGTATAACCGAGCTTTTTGGCAATAGCTTCCGTCACAGCGATATCATATCCTTCCAGCACGTTGGAACTGTTTTTGATAGAAAAGCCGATGCTCACCCCGTAGGTGCCGACCCGCAGTTCCTTCTCTTCCGTTTTGCCGGCGGCATTTCCGGAATCCGCCGGTTTTCCGCAGGCGCTAAGCAGTAACAGCATGGCCGTGCAAACTACAAGTATTCCCCTTTTTGACTTCAACATCTCTTCATCACCCTTCGTCCCATAGATCGATCTACTAAAAGCGAAAAAAATTTTCGAGCTGTTTCCGGGCTCATGATGCCCTCCTGGATGCCGATTCCCCCTTCATCCAAAAGCTGAAATATCATTTCCTATTAGTTTTATTGGAATTGATAATAGCAAGTTCAAATTTTAAAGTCAACAACATAATTTCATAGGGCGCATTCCTCAATGCGCACCCATGAAATTTGTGGAAGAATCGCGGACGACAAGCCGCGGCGGCACGATGATGCGCACCGCATCATGTTCCCCTTCTCCCGCTAATCTTTGGTGCAGCAGCTCGGCGGCTTCCACTCCCCATTGCTCCAATCCGATCGCAACGGATGTGAGCCCGGGATTGGAGGTCGCGGCCTCCTTGATGTCGTCAAAGCCGACCAGAGCCAAGTCTTTTCCAGCGGCGAGCCCGATCGACTGCAGCCCCGCTATCGCCCCCAATGCGACGATATCGTTATGGCACAAGGCGGCTGTCGGCGGCCTGTCGCCCCGCATCATTTCAATAACGGCGGTCATGCCGCCCTCCCTCGTTGGAATGCTCGGAACAACGAGCGATTGTTCAAACTGAATGCCGCATTCCGCGAGTGCGTCGAGATAGCCTTCCAGCCGCTCTTCGTAGGCCGAAGTGTTCGGCACCCCTCCGATAAATGCGATTCTGCGGTGTCCCTGGTCCGCCAAATGGCGAACCGCCTGCTTCGTTCCCAGCCTGAAATCGGTGCCGATGTAGTCGGCAGGCGCGCCGGTAATTTCCCGGCCAATCAGCACGCAGGGCACCTTCAATTTCTCCAGCCGCGTAAATATGTCCATCGAAGTGTCGGCTACCGGCGCCATAATAATCCCACACACCCGATGCTCCAGCATCGTTTCCAGCACGCGCTGCTGCTTGCTTTCCGATTCGACCGTCATTCCCAGCAGCATCGTGTAGCCCTTCTCGTCCAAGTTGTCCTCGACGCTCGCCAGCAGCTCCGAGAAAAACGGGTTTCCGATGTTTGTGATGATTACGCCTACCGTAGAAGAACGTCTTGAACGAAAACTGGCGGCAACCCGATCGTATACATAGCCGAGCTTGTTCATCGATGCGTATACTTTTTTCTTCGTTTTGTCGGGGATTGTGCTACTGCCCCGGATGACCAGAGATGCAGTAGAACGAGACACGCCGGCATCCCTGGCTACATCTTCAAGTGTAATACGCTTTTGAAAATCCTCCCCCACTGTTCGCACACCTCCGTCTAAAAAGTATAGTACATTACTGTGTATTTTGAAAATGTTTTCATTGAATCATTTGCCCGTCCACGTTATTGTTGACACGATTGTTTGGCTGTATTTATAATATAACCTAAACTAGATCGATCCAGTAAGGTGGTTCATAATGAACAATAAACCAAGTATTGAATTCAGAAAAGAAGGTTATGTAGGCATTATCCGCTTCGACAACCCTCCTCTGAATTTGGGAACGAACGGCGGCCTTCATTATTTGGAGGAAATTTTTGCGAATATCGAAGCCGACCGGGAGCTGCGCGTCGTCATCCTATGCGCCGCAGGCAAAGTATTTTCGGCGGGATCGGATATGAAAGAAATCGGCGAGCATCTGAATGCAGGCACTTACGTCAGCGCCAAAATGGAAGCGGAAATCCGGCTGCGCACCCGTCTCTCCATGCTCCCTATCCCGACGATAGCGGCTTTGGACGGCTCCGCTTACGGCGGGGGCTTCGACTGGGCGCTCAGCTGCGACATGCGCGTCGCAGCGCCGCATATCGTGCTCAGCCTGCCCGAAGTCAACATCGGCTCTTTTCCCGGCAGCGGGAGCGCCTACCGGTTAACCCGCCTGATCGGGGCGGGCAGAGCGCTGGAGCTCATGCTGTTCGCGAAGCAAATGACGGCGCAGGAAGCTCTGGAGCTCGGCGTCGTCAATGCGATTGCGCAGGAAGGAACGGCTTACGAGCTCGCCCTGGCATGGGCGGAAGAGATCGCCGCCAAATCCGCCACAGCGACCCGGGCCGTCAAAGCGGCGGTCAGCGGCATTTTCAGCCCCAGCCAGCCATGGATGGACCAGCTGCAAATGGATATTTCCCAGATCGTATCTGAAAGCGCGGATTTTCGGGAAGGCATGCAAGCTTTTTTTGAAAAGCGGCCTCCCCGCTTTGAAGGGCCGCCGCCAATAACTTCCACGAAGGAGAATAACTAGCCGTGAACGCAATCTCTCACAAAAGAACGGGCCCCGTTCCAGTGCTTAGCCCGGAAGAAGCGGTTCAGCTTATTCCCGACGGGGCGACCGTTGCCATCAGCGGGGCCGGAGGCGGAATCGTCGACCCCACCCATATCATCGAAGCGCTGGCCAACCGCTATCGCCAGGAGCAAAAGCCGAGCGGCCTGACGTTCCTGCATACGACCGGACTCGGAGACCGGGCCGACCGCGGGATGAGTCCGCTGGCCATTCCAGGCCTGTGCGCCAGAGCCATCGGCGGGCACTGGGGACAGTCACCGCGGATGTCCGAACTGGCCGAGTCCAACCAAATCGAGGCTTATTGCTTTCCGCAAGGCGTCATTGCGCAGTTGTTTCGCGCTACCGCTGCCGGGCATCCGGGCATTTTGTCCCATGTCGGGCTCGGATCTTTCGTCGATCCCCGCCAGCAGGGCGGCAAGCTGAACGAGCGGACTACCGAGGATTTGGTCCGCCTGATGGAGCTTGACGGCAAGGAATGGCTGTTCTACCCGTCCATTCGCCCGAATGTCGCCATCATCCGGGGGACGACTTCGGACACCGACGGCTACATCAGCATGGAGGACGAACCTGCGTTCCTCGATGTGCTGAGCATCGCGCAAGCTACCAAAAACAGCGGCGGAATCGTCATCGTGCAGGTGCAGCGAATGGTGCAAGCCCGCTCGATTCACCCCAAATCCATAAAAATCCCGGGCTTTCTCGTTGACGCCGTCGTGGTCGTCCCCGATCAGCAGCAAACGTACGAAACGGCCTCCAACCGCTTTATGAGCGGCGATCTTATCGCCGTGCCGGACGACATCAAGCCGCTTCCGCTCACCGAGCGAAAAGTGATTGCCCGGCGCGCCCTGATGGAAGCATCTCCAGGCGATGTGGCCAATCTGGGCGTCGGCATTTCGGACGGCGTCGGTTTCGTTGCCGCGGAGGAAGGAATCAGCGATCAGCTGACCTTTACCGTAGAGCTCGGCCCGATCGGCGGAACGCCGGCCAAAGGCATTATTTTCGGCGCGACGATCAGTCCCCGGGCGGTTATCGACCAGCCCTACCAATTCGACTTTTACGATGGCGGCGGACTCGATACAAGTTTCCTGAGCTTTGCCGAAATCGACCAGGCGGGCAACGTGAACGTTCATAAGTTTAACGGCAAAATCATGGGCGTAGGCGGTTTTATCGATATCGCGCAAAATTCCAAAAAAGTCGTTTTCAGCGGCACCTTTACGGCCGGAGGGCTCAAAACTTCCATGGTTGACGGCAAGCTGAACATCGATCAGGAAGGCCGGTTCCGTAAAATCGTACCGCAATTATCGGATATATCTTTTAACGGCTCCGAAGCCGCAAAAATCGGCAAAGAGGTTGTGTATATTACGGAGCGCGCCGTTTTCAGGCTGACCCCGCAAGGTCTCATGCTCTGCGAAATTGCGCCCGGAATCGAGCTGGAACGCGACATTTTGTCCCATCTGGCATTTAAACCGCTCATTTCCCCCGATCTCAAGCAGATGGACGCCAGGCTGTTCGCGCCTTCGCTTATGCATCTGAAAGCCGATTGGGGCACCGCATAACGATAGATCATTTGGAAAAACACCCTGATTCCCAGGGTGTTTTTGTTTTGTTTTGATCTCCCCTGCGTAGCTTTACAACGATTTTATGGCCGCCTGCGCGGCAGGCATCCATTTTGCGGCGGCGGCTGGCGCTTATGTTTTTGCCGCTAAGAATAGCCCCTTTCTCCGGGTGGATTGGTATATAGATTTGCAGGTATGAAGCGCCTGGGACTACATGGCACACAATTTGGATGTCGAATGATGCAGGTATTTATTGTAATATGTAGAATACGATTTTAATGCAACTCTAGAACCATGATCAGGGTTCTGCCAACAGAGTACGATGCATAATACGTTTTACGGGGAGAGTTGAAAGATGAAAGTAGTTTTAACGAAGAAAGTCTTGGTAAGCATGATAGGAGCAACATTGACTTTGGGCATTGCAGCAGGCGCATATGCCGATTCCGCTTTGAAGCAAGTTACAGCTTATCAAAATGCTAATCTGCAAGTTAAGGTGAACGGCAAACAAATCGACCAGTCAAGTGAAGACGGGACTATGTACCCATTGGTTTATGACGGGCACAGCTATGTATCCGCCAAAGGTCTTGCGGAAGCGATGGGCGGTAAAGTGTCCTATGACGAAGCGACGAAAACCGTTCATGTATCAACAAACGGATACGTGCCTCCGGCCTCCGGGGAGCCGACTAAAGACAATACTTCTTCGTCGGGGAAAAGTTCATCCGGTGCAAGTTCCAACACTAGTACTCAATCCGGAAATTATACGACCAAATTGCCTGCCGATTATTCTGCAGACGCTACTGTTGGTGCGATGAAACCTCTCGCGTTGGATCTGCTCAAAAAGTATGCTGCGGCGTTGAAATCGGGGGATACATCCGAGCTGGAAAGTTTCTATAACAAAACGGTTTGGTACGATAAAGATAACGGAATTACTGATTCTCACAATTACAAAGAAAAGATGGTCAAAGATATCAAAGCACTCCGAGATGCCAATGATGCTGACACCATCGCTAAATGGGCCAGTGAAATTCAAAATTCCTCAATATCGGATTTAGAAATTTTTTATAACGAGAAGCTGGATAATATCGGTGTTTTTCAATTTAATTTAAAAGTTTCCGGATTTTCTGCATATAGTCACCCGTTTATTTCCTTGGACTTCCAAAAACCTTTTCATGATGAAACGGTGTATAAACTGGGATCTATGCGTGTAGCATTGTAACCATGGCAGGACAAAATCGAAAATAGGCCACCTGCCCAAGGGGAACGCCATGTAATGGGCCGTTCCCCTTACAGGCTATGGCTTGGTAATTATAAAAGCCAGCCACCACTTAATACCAAACATTTTTTCGATACCTGCAAAAGTATCAGGGTAGGCTCTACCAACTTAAACAGGTCTTATCAACGATATACTCCGCGTTTGTGAGTACGTGCTTCCAATACCTTCTCTCGGATTGAGATCCGTTGCTCTTCATTAACTGCTATAATTCTCTCCTGTCTTCGCAAATGATACGAGATTCGTTTCAGAAGAATACGCAAACCCTCTGTATGGGAATGCCCTTTAAATAATATCCACCGAAACGTATATCCTACTAAGAGAGTCACGACAAGAACAAGGGCTGCAACTTTGGCAAGATCAATAGCTATCCAAAATCCACTTGATAATTGAATATCTGCTTGATGTTTCTGCAGTTCCCAGTTATTGCGGAACTGGTTATAGTTATCGAGGATTGAAAAGGACAACAATCCAAAAAGAGATAGTGGATAAGAAAGCTTCCATTGTGCGCGTGTATTGTCCACTTCCACTTCTTCAGCTATAATATCAATTTCTTCAGATATATCGATATTTTCTTTAATTAGAAATTCCATCAAGTTATGATAGCGTAGATCCTGCAGCCATTCAAAAAAATTATAAGATTCGATCCCATAGCGTTTTTTCCGTATTTCTCCCCAAATCATGCTTGTAATTAGAATCACTAGACCAGCTAGCATAATGAAGGCAAAATTGGCGTTTTGAGTTTTATCCAGGCTCTGTAACATGGCAGCTGACACCATGATTCCACCCCCACTAGAAAATGCAAGCATAGGAATTCGAATATACCTGAATTGGGATTTATCTTTGAGTCCGAGTAAAGCCAGCCCTGATAAAAATAACATCGCCCCGATAAAATTAATACTGACAAGCCAAACAGATAAATGATAGAAATTACTTGCAATATTTAAACCCAATAAGATAAGCAGCCCTACTATGACCATCATCACTTCGCGCCAGCTTGGATTAAATATCAGCTTTCGTGCAGTCAATTCGTACTTATAGTATTGAACTATTTTTTGTTTATTATCCATTATTATCCATCCTCTGTCGCCAATTACGATCTCATTTTGGGTTTCATAATTCGACATAATTTTCGCACTATATTGGGTAAAACTATATCCGCATAAGCGATTCCTTTGCGAATGGTGCGAAGCTTCATGCCGGAATTCGGGTTTTTCTTAATGAGAAAAGAAAACTGCGGATTGCTGGACTTAATAGCCATTTGTGCCTTTCCTTTGAAAGTCGACCGTTCTGTTTTAATCCTTATACGGATCAAATTCATCCGCTCCCGCCATGCAGACGCCGATCGGCTTCAGAACGTGCATAACCTCGATTGTTTCGGCATGAGCATCCAGCACTTCTTGGAGCTTCCTGTACACAAACGGGCTCTCGTCCGTACCGGCGCCGCGGAGCTCGACGCCAAAGCTGCGAACGGCATCCAGCATTTGCGCCGTGGAGATTTGTCCGCCGCTGCGGGCGCGGGTTCTCCAGTTCATTTTGCCAGCCGCTTGCGTCCGGCTCATAATGCGGCCCGCTCCATGAACGGTGCTGTAGTAAGCATCGCGGTTCTCCGCAGTATCCTTGCCTTTTACGATCACAGAGATGTCCCCCATGCTCCCGCCGATAAAGCCAAGCTGCCCCGGCGCGGACGGCGTCGCTCCCTTGCGGACCACAACCGCTTCCTTCCCGTTATGCGTCTCTTTCCAGGCAAAATTATGATGATTGTGGACTTCAAAATCCGCTTCCGTCCCCAGCATCGACAGCACTTCTTGAATGACATAATCGCGTCCGGCATATGCGTACCGCCCGGCGAGCTTCATCGCGCGGTAATACATATCGCCGAGTTCGCTGCTTAAATCGAGCAGCACGGGAGGCTGATCCATCTTTTCGCCGGGGGCGCTGTCCAAAAATCCTCTGCCGGCCGCCAGGTTGATGAAACCGCTGGCCGTTTTATGCCCGAAGCCGCGGCTGCCAAAATGGTTGCCGATCCAAACCCGGCCCGTTTCCGGTTCTACGAACAAGTCGACAAAATGGTTACCGCTGCCGACGGTGCCGAGCTGGCTCCGGGCCAGAGTTTTCAGCTTGTCGTGCTCCTGCTTCCCGACCGCCGCGTAAACCGCCCAGTCCGGGTCATCGAACAGGTCGTGATCGACCTTTTCATTATTGACGCGGCCTATGCCGAACGAGATTTTGCGCGCTATTTCGTCCATGACGGCTGCCAGCCTGGGCAGCACATCTTCCACAGTCAGCTTCGTCCTCACCGCTTTGTTCCCGCATGCGATATCGTACCCTACGCCGGAAGGGGAAATCTGCCCGTCATACACGACGACACCGCCGATCGGCTGGCTGTATCCTTTGTGATGATCGGCCATAAGCAGCGCTTGGACGACATTCCCGGTCTTTGCGCACGTTTTGGCTTGGTCTAGCGCACCTTCGTCGGGTTTCCCCCAGACAAGTACGCCGTCTATATTTTGATATGCCATAAAACTCAACTCCTATAATAAATGACTGCAGCTCCAGCTTATATGTTTCTTGCTTCCCGCAGCTTTTGAATACGTTCCCGCACCGACTCGTTCGGTTCGATTTCCGCCAGTCGCATCAGCGCCTCGACAAGCTCATTTCCCCATGAAGCAAGCTCCCAGGCTTCCAACGCTTTAAGCGCCATATTCCGGTTACGGGTCACCGGACTGTTCAAACCTGCAGCAATCAATTCTCTTCCGAACCCGGCATGCCTGTCCAAACTTTGCAAAATGCTGTCGAGGCACGAATGCGCCGCATACTCCTTGCCAAATCCCATTTCATCTTCGGGGCCTGTGGCGATTTGCCGCAGCGGCAGCCGGATTTCGGCGAACTGAACGAGCCGGCGGATTCTATCCGGATTTTCCGATTTCATCAGCTCCAAATAGTGCGCATCCTGAATCGGATTGTCCGCAAGCTGCGAGAAGAGCAGCTCCCATATATCGATGCCCAGTTTCGCAGCGCAAATCACGCCATAGTGACGGCCGAAAGAATCGCCGGATGCGACCGCATCCAGAACCATGCCGCTCCATCTGGCCTGAGCGATAATCGTTCGGCAAGCCTCCGCCTGCTCGCTTCTCAACTGCTCTGTCCGACCGTTTGCTCTTCGCCGCTCCCACGCAGAATCGGCTTCCGTCAAAAATTCAAGAATACTCAAAACCGCCGACAACTGCTTCAAGGTGCCGCACATGGTTCCGGCCAACCTCAAATAATCGGACATCGCCTGCGGCGCGTCATCATAATCATCGATGTTTTCAGCCGGGCCTCCGTATATCAGCGCTTGAATGATATCAGTCGCGCCTTCAAATAAATCGCGATCTACCGTGCTCGATGAGAGAGCTTCGCGCAAGTTCCCGTTGCGGGCACAAATGCAAGCTAAATATTCGTTCATCACGCTATTCTGACAGCCTTTGCGCACTAACCAGTCCCGAATCTCCCGGGTGCTCGGCTCCAGCCTCTCGACGATCTGAATTTTCCCCCAGCCGTTAACGCTTTTCGCCAGATCAAAAAGAACGTTGTTGCTGTCCTCCATCCCGTTTCGAATAGCGACTGCAGCATAAAGGGTAAATTCGTCATGCTTGCCGAGAGTGAGAAGCAGCTCCTTCTCCTGTTCAATTGCAAAAAGACCGAGCAGTGCGATGCCAAGCTTGACCGGATTGCGGTGTGCCGCGTTTTCCGCCAGCCATTTGGCCTCTATATACAGTTCATCGGGCCGGACGCCCGGATGCTTGCGCACCCCGTCCAACACATCGTCGATCATACTTCCTATATCCGCACCGATGAGCTTGGAATAAACAGCCTTTCGCCCGCTATGCCCAGGCTTTCGGGTCTGTTTGGCCAGCAAATGAACCAGTTCTTGCACCTCTTGGGTCTTGCTGCTTGGAACGGAGTGATGCCCCATCGCCCCATCCAAAGCGCCGGCTGCCCAGCGAAGTTGGCCCCCTGCCCAAAATTGCTCGTCGTCAGGCAAAGAACCGCCGACAACCTGCCCATGTTCGCAGACTTGCGCTTGAATGTAAGCGTAGATAGAGATCTTATCCGCCCAAGGCGCTTCCTTCGCTTTATTAAAAAAGATTAACATATTCATCACCTTAATCCCATATTTCCTTTAATACCGCCCGGAACAATTCGTCCAGCCGATGATCCTGATCGCCGGCAGAAGCAGGCATGCCGGATGCGGCCCGTTCGTAATAAGCTATTCTTTCCTCCAAAAATTCATTGATCGGATGGATTCTTGGCTCATAGTCCAATTCGTCGCCCGCTATTTTACGAGCCAGCAAATCCAGGATCACCGCCCTTAGCTCGCTGCCTTCGGGCACCAAATCGTCAACCAGCGTTTGGAACCGGGTGGGCGGCATCGTGTTGTGCTTTTCCATCCATTCGCATGCCAGAACCGGGCGCAGCACGTAAAAATATTTTTTGATTTTGACCTGCTCGCCCTGCAAATATTCCCGAAAGTTCCCTTTCGCCATATGCAGATAATGATGCATGCAGGATTTTGGCGAAAAAGTCAGCGGAGAGATGCCCCGGATTTGCTCGGCGACCGAGCTGTGCTCCATATAGACGATCGGGGATTGCAGCCACTCCAGCAGCGGCGGGTTCGATTTGCGAAACAGATTCAAAGCTTTTTTCAGGTCCCAACCGTTTACATCGAGCATATCGCTGATCGGCCTCTCGATGACGTCCCGCTTCTCGAAAATGGACAAATACCATTCCACCGGCCTGATATATAAAAATCTTACGTCATAGTCGCTATCCTGCGACGGGAACCCCCATGCCCGGCTGCCTGACTCGCAAGCGTATAAAATCCGGACGTTTTCTTCCCTTTCGATCCGCTTCAACTGTTCCACAATTTGCCTCCGATACTCAGGCATACGGTGCACCCTCCCTTATCCGTTTTATCCGGGCTTTCACCGTTCGGTGCCGGCCTCCTGAACTATCTTCGCCGATTTTCGTACAATCGAACATGGCAAAAGTATTACGACGGCAGAAAGATTTCCATTTCGCCCCAATCCAACCCCTGTTACAATAGAGAAAGGCACGTTGATTGAACGGAGGATTATAGTGGCCAAGGAAAGCTTCGATAAAGAGATCCAATTTCTGCGCATGCTCGTGCTGACAAGCGGCGCGTACAGCAGACAGCAATTCGCTGAACGGCTGGGCATTTCCGTACATACCTTCGACAAAACGCTCCGGCGGCTCAAAGAAATCGTGAACACCATATATAGGCAGCTGCCGCAGGAGCAGGGCAAAGAATTTGCCGAATCGATCCGCTTCAGCTACTACGAGTCGACCGATCCGATGCTGTTGTTCCTGTTTCGCGCCAAATCCTTGAAGGAATCCGAATCTCACAGAGTCTCGCTGCTCCTGGCGGCTTTGAACGAACAAGCGCTGACGACTATGGAGCTTATGGACATTTGCTGCAGCGGTTTAAGTTCCGATCTCCCCCTCCCTGATGAAAAGACGATCCGGTCGGATCTCAAATATTTGGAAGAGGTCGGCGTGATCAAAAGGGAGCCCGGGGCCCGCCCCTACCGGTACCGGCTTCAAAACGACCTGATCCGGGAATTGTCGGATGAGGAGCTTTTTGATCTGTACGATTTTGTGGACGTTATGGCGAACACGCAGGTGCCTTCCGTGCAAGGCTATTTGCTGCGCGACGGGTTGAAGAAACAATTTATGCGCAATCAAGCGGAAAAGCATGCTATCGAGCCATTTTTATATAAGTATCACTATTACTCGCGGATTTTGGATGAAGCGCATCTGTTCACGCTCCTGAGCGCCATCCGCGGCCGCCGCAAAGTCCGATTTTTGTATTTCTCGCCCAAAGCCGATAAAAGCTACGCCTCCAAGAACACCAACCCTCTGTTCGAGCGCGAAACGGAAGGCAAAATGGAAACGACGCTTCCGCTGAAGGTCGTCTACGATCATCAGTACGGACGGTGGTATTTGCTCGCGAGCGGCAGAGAGGGAGTTCGGAAATACCGTATGGAGGGCATGACTCAGATCGAAGAAGATGAAGTTGTCGCAGAGGATTTGTTCAAGGAGAAGACAACCGATTTGGAGGCAAAAATCAAGTACAGCTGGCTGATCGATACCGGACGGCCGGTGACGGTGCGCGCCCGATTTTACAATCCGGACAGCCTGGAGCCCAATTTCATTAAAGAGCGCGTCCTGCTGCAAGGACAATGGGGGCAAATCGTGTACGAGGATGAACATTCTTTTATATTTGAAATTACCGTTAACGGAACTACTGAAATTAAGCCATGGCTGCGAAGCTTCGGGTCAAGCTGCGAAATTTTGGAGCCGGTCCGGTTCCGCCGGGAAATGATTGCCGAATGGAAGGAGATTCAAGAGTACTATGAATCTTTTTGAAAAAATCTTCAACTACCAGATCATCTCCCGGCTGGAGGATTCCGGTACGTTCATGGTCACCTCGCACGAAAGGGCTTGGCTGAAAACGATGCTGGAGCATCCCGCTGCGGCCGAGGCTTTCACTGCCGGAACCTTGGAAAAGCTGCGCTCCCTGCTTGAAGCCGACCTCGTCATGGATACCTCGGAGCACCTGATCGAAAAAGCGAGAAGCATGGAGAAACAGGTCTACCACCCGCTCCTCCGCACTTTGCGCCGCTATATGACGAATAAGTGCGGGATTCGAATTACTTACTCGATCAAGGGCGGGCGAGTGAATTCGGACCATTCGGGGCTGCCGTACAAATTGGAATACTCCATGGTCAAAAGAGAATGGTACCTGCTGTGGTACCACCTCCGGCACCATGCATTAATGAGCACAAGGCTAACGAACATTGTCTCCGTCTCGGCAGAGCCTGTCGAGCAGGCGGAAGCAGACGCCATCTTCGCCAAAATCAGCCGGACGCTCGACTCGCGCAAAGCCGAAGCCGTCATCGGAGTGGTCCGCGAATACAACAGAGAATTGTCGCGCATCCTTTATGCCTTCTCCTGCTTCGAAAAGGATGTCGAGTACGACGCCGGGAACGACGTTTATCAAGTCAGGATATGCTTGCTCGAAGACGAATACGAATATTTGCTCTCCAAAATCCGTTTCCTCGGCAAGCGGGTCCGGGTTATCCAAGGCGATTATCTGAAAAAGCGGATGCTGGAATCGTCAACAAAAGCGCTGGAGCGGTATGGTGTTATGCAATCCGAAGAAGAGGAGCTTTCTTCGTAAAAATTACAGCAGCGGGGCCGCGGGCCCGCTTCTTTTGTCATTCGCACCGCTTTTAATCTACTCTGGCTCCAAAGGATTTTAAAAAGATAACCGCTTGAATACTATCCATTCGCACCCCCTTCAAATTAAGGCTCTTTAAATCAACCCCATCTAGGTTAGCGCCTCTCAGGTCCGCTCCTTGCAGCTTGGCTTTGGCCAATGACACTCTGGTCAAGTCGCAATTTCTTAAATCGGCCTTTTCCAAATTTGCATCCGCAAAATCGGTCTCAAAGAAGCGAACTCCCCTTAAATCTTGTTTGCTTAGCGCCACATGCCTTAAATTGGTGTAAGACCAGTCCCCTCCTTGAATCGTAATCCCATCCAACTGGGCGCCTGCAAAGTCGGAACCTGTCATTTTGCAAGACGTGAATTTAGATACGAAAAGATTTGCTCCGGTAAAATGACAGTTTTCGAAAGCTGTCTCCGTATGTACAGAGCCGTTTAAGGCGGCTCCGCGGAAAATGCATTCGACGAAACGGCAGTTGCTTGTAGTCACTTCTTCCATTGAGGCATTCATAAACGTACATTTTTTGAATGTACAGTGTACTAACTCGCCGTATCGTAAATCTCGCCCGTCAAATTGCACCTCATCATAGGACTGATTCTTGTATTGGTACATACTTAATCCTCCTGCCAACAAACATTTCAGCCGTTCGTACGGCTACTTCTTTTTTGTTACGGCTTTTTTCTTGGATGGCTTTGCTTTCTTATCAATGGCTTGTCGCTCGGCTAGTATGGAAGCTGCTCGCTCCGCCTCTTCTCTGAGCAGCTTTTCCCGATGTTGTTTTTCCGCTTCGAGCTGTTCCTGCTTCCGCTTATATTCCGAGAAAACAAAGTCCTGAATGACGGGGTTGTTCATTCGCAGGTATTGCTCGAAGACGTCCGGATATACAAACGTTTTTTGCCCGATTGTGTCCGTAAATACGACCATTACCCGCTCGTCATCCTTGTTCACTACCCGCCCGGCGCCAAATTTAATATGAGTAACTTCGTGATCAATCAGATTCATTCGTTTGCTTCCCCTTCAGCTCATTTCGCAAATAGTGCCCGGTATAGCTTATCTCGCATTCCGCCACTTCCTCCGGAGTACCGGAGCAGACCAGGTGACCTCCATTTATGCCGCCCTCGGGTCCCAGATCAATGATATAATCGGCGTTTTTTATCACATCCAAGTTGTGCTCAATTATAACAACCGTATTTCCGCTGTCAACCAAGTCATGCAAAATGTGAACCAATTGATGCACATCCGCAACGTGCAAGCCCGTTGTCGGTTCATCCATCACGTATAGAGTCGAGCCCGTAGCCGGTTTAAGCAGTTCCGCTGCAAGCTTCACCCGCTGCGCTTCGCCGCCTGAAAGCGTCGTTGAGGCCTGCCCGAGCTGAACATAACCTAGCCCTACCTTGCAAAGCGCCTCTATTCTTCTGCGGATTTTAGGAATACTTCCAAAAAACGCAACAGCTTCGTCTGCAGTCATCGCTAACACATCTGCAATGCTTTTGCCCTTATAGTGAATTTCCAGCGTTTCACGGCCATAACGTTTCCCTTTGCAAACATCACAGGGGACAAAGACATCGGGAAGAAAATGCATTTCTATTTTCATAAGACCATCGCCGGAACAAGCCTCACAGCGGCCGCCCGGAACGTTAAACGAAAATCTTTTCGCATCGTATCCGCGAATTTTCGCTTCATTTGTCTGCGCGTAGAGTGACCGGATCAGGTCAAAAAGACCCGTGTAGGTAGCCGGATTGGAACGGGGCGTGCGCCCGATCGGGCTTTGGTCGATATAAATAATTTTGTCGAGAGAAACCACTCCCTCTATTTGCTTATGTTTGCCTGCGCGAGTATGGGCCCGGTTAAGCTCCGCAGCAAGCTTTTTGTACAATATTTCATTGATTAAGCTGGACTTTCCGGAGCCCGAAACGCCGGTAACACAGGTCAGTGTGCCAAGAGGGATCGAAACGTCGATTCCCTTCAAATTATTTTCCGCCGCGCCGATGATGGTCAGGGATTTTCCGCTGCCCATGCGCCGCATTTGGGGCACCGCAATTTGTTTCTTGCCGGAAATATATTGACCGGTTATGGAGTTTGGTTCGTTTATAAGGTTGTCAAGCGTTCCTTGCGCAACAACTTGTCCGCCATGTTTTCCCGCTCTCGGCCCTATATCTACAATCCAATCCGCTTGCCGGATCGTATCTTCGTCATGTTCAACAATAATGAGCGTGTTCCCCTTATCGCACAAGTCCCTTAACGCGGACAAGAGGAGCGCATTGTCCCGCTGATGAAGTCCAATAGAAGGTTCGTCCAAAACATACAGCACTCCGGTCAAGCCCGAGCCAATTTGCGTAGCTAGCCGAATGCGCTGATTTTCACCGCCGGAAAGCGTGCCTGAAGCTCTGGAAAGCGTTAAATACTCCAGACCGACGTTTTTCATGAACATAAGCCGGGAGCGAATTTCTGCAAGGATTGAATCCGCGATTGCCGCTTTCGCTCCGGGCAGCCTCAGATTTGCTATAAAATCGATCGCGTCGTTAACGGATAATTTGCAGAAATCGGCAATGTTTATACCACCGACCTTTACAGCCAGGAGCATAGGGGCCAGGCGGTCGCCATGACAATCGGGGCACGGCGGTGCAGAGAGGTCATCCTCAACCTCCTTCTGCATGTTGGAAAACTGCTCATACGAGCCCGCTTTGAAATGAAATCCGAGTCCGTAGCAAGTCTGGCAGGCCCCGTATTGGTTATTGAACGAAAACATTCGCGGCGATAACTCGGGAAGCGATTGACCGCATCGCGAACAGCTGTAGCTTTGAGAAAAGCAAGTTTCTTTTTGACTCTCGTATTGATATATAGTTACGACATCGCCGGATAACGAAAACGCTGATTCCAGGGAATCGACCAGACGCTGCGCATCCTCCGCCCGAACCATGAGCCGGTCTACGACGATTTCAATCGTATGCATTTTGTTTTTATGAAGTTGAATATCTTCATTCAAGGAATAGAAAGTGCCGTCCACTCGAACACGCGCATATCCGTTCAGCTTGGCCTGCTCAAGTACCTTAAGGTGCTCGCCTTTTTCGCCCCGGATTACCGGCGCCAATACCGCAAATTTGGTTCCTTGCGGCAGCTTGTAAATATGATCGACGATTTCATCGATAGATTGCCGGCTAATTTCTTCCTTGCAATCGGGGCAATACGGAGTGCCTGTCCTAGCCCACAGCAGACGCAAGTAATCGTAAATTTCTGTCACCGTACCGACAGTGGAACGGGGATTTTTCGAGGTTGTTTTTTGTTCAATCGCGATAGCGGGCGAAAGCCCTTCAATAGAATCAACGTCCGGTGTTTGGACTTGCCCCAAAAATTGGCGGGCATATGCGGATAGTGATTCCACGTAGCGTTTTTGACCCTCGGCATAAAGCGTATCGAACGCCAGACTGGACTTCCCCGAACCGCTCACTCCGGTGAATACAACGACTTGATCGCGCGGAATTTTAATACTGATGTTTTTTAAATTATTTTCCCTTGCGCCGCTAACATGTATGAAGCTGTGCATAAGGTGACCTCCTCGAACACATCAAATAGATACCGCATCCAGCTCAGAAGTTGAGGACTTAACGGGCGACTTTGGGCATCGACATATTTAAAGGTATCATATACAATTATGACAACAGTATGTCATAGTTTTTATGCGCTAATTAAAAAATTTAAGGTGATTACAGTGAAGATAGATCGATTGCTATCCATTGTCATGCTGCTGCTTGAGCGTAATAAAGTCAGTGCTTCCAAGCTTGCGGAAATGTTTGAAGTCACGCCTCGAACCATCTTTAGAGACATAGAAGCAATAAACAAGGCAGGTATCCCGATCATTACTTATCCTGGCGCTAACGGCGGTATCGGCATCATGGAAGAATACAAAATAGAAAAAAAGCTGTTTACGGTTACGGACATCACTGCGCTGCTAATCGGACTTAATAGCATCCATTCTTCTATGTCCAGCGAAGAAATCCTCAATACGATGGCAAAAGTAAAAGGGTTGGTTCCGGAAGAGCAAATCAGGAATTTCGAAAGTCAGATTACCATTGATCATACGCCGTGGTTCGGCAGCAGAAACGTAAAGCCAAACTTTGAGGAAATGAAAGTTGCGCTCGATGAGAAGCGGTTATTGTCTTTTAATTATTCCGACCAAAATGACAGACGAACTCAAAGGAGGATCGAGCCATATAGATTGGTGTTAAAAGATTCGGCTTGGTATTTGCACGGCTATTGTACTTCCAAGCAAGACTTCCGTACCTTTAAACTTTCGCGCATTACGTCGCTAAAACTACTCGATGAGAGATTTGTTCCCAGAGAATTTGAATCCGGGACGTTGAACTCCTCCGAAAATAATACGATTACGATTAAACTTCTAATCGATGAATCACTCAGAGATTTTATGACGGACTATTGCGGAGAAGAAAACATCGAGTCTTATGGGGAAAATAAATGGATCGTTTCCTTTCCATTTATTGAAAATGACCACGGATACGGTTATTTGCTTCGTTTTGGAGATAAATGCGAATGCCTGGAGCCTGAAAATGTTCGATTAGAGATTATTCGAAGAATTAACAGATTAATGGGGATTTATAAAATAAAAAACGTCAGCCAGCTTTAGCTGCTTGACGTTTTGCCCGTGTTCTCGGAGTACTGCCCGCGCAGTCTTGCGATTTGCTCCGACAATGTATCGAGCTTGCTTTTAATAATTATCGCATCCGAATATTGCCGGGGAATATTGTCGAATCCATAATGGACGCCGGCCAGACCTCCTGCAATTGCGGCTATCGTATCGGAATCCCCTCCCAAATTGGCCGCATGCTGAACGACTTCAGGGAAGGAGGCGGTATGAAGCAGTATGTGAAGTACCCAACGAAACGTATGAACGACAAAACCGCTCGGTTCGCAGTCGGGTTCATTTGTAAGGATATCCCGGTATTCCGTATCGACGATTTCACTCTTGATCGCTTCATTGAGGGCCTCACCGTTGAAGAGTCTGCAAACTATGCGATTGTATATGTCACAGGCTTGATTGCAGCGTTCGTCATAGTGCGTCATTTTCGACTGCATTCGTGAAATTGTTTCAATATCCGAAAGATTAGGATAGCTTAATCCTACAGGGAGACAGCGCATGAGTGAGCCGTTGCCGGCGCTCTGTCCCAGATCCAAATCAGCCAGGAATGCGGCCTCAAACCAATTTCCGCGATAGGTGGCGAACACTCTTCGAATGATGTTCCCGATATCTTTGGGATCGGACCGGTACCACCCAAGAAACTTTTCACCGATTGCTTGGCCAGGGTCGTGAGGGTTTTCTAAAATTCCCTCCGCCACACACAAAGTCATCATCGTATCGTCAGTCACTTCACCGGGAGCTAAATCCCAGACTCCGCCGCCGATAATTTCAGTAAGATAGCCATATTTCTGCTGAACTTCTTTCTTCGTCATAAATTCCGTCGTACCGCCTAGCGCATCTCCAATCGCAACGCCGTATAGCCCACCCTTGATTTTATCGATACTCATCAAAATTCCTCCTTGTTCCCGCGGCGTTAAGGCTTATATTGATAGAGCGTAACTGCTACATCTGTGAAAATATCGTGGATCATAGTCGAGACAACGGCCCAGTCTCCGCCACCCCGATCACAACCGATTCGATAAGGGAGCGCAACGGAGTATTGATTCGTTTTGGCAAACTCATATAATTGCCCCAAAGCACCCCTTAAAGCTTCATCGTTCGTATATTTCTTACCGTCCCTGCCAAAATATTGCTGTCCAAACAAGTTGGCCACATACTTATCCGTTCCAACTGCAACTAGCTGGCAGCTTCCAAGCAAATTCTCTTTATTTCGCAGACAAAACTGTAAATATTCCGTAAACGCTTTGGGATAAAGCTGTTTAACCTGTTTGGCTACTCCCGATCCCATTACTGCCTGGCAATTCACCTGATGACCAATGATATGTTCCGATGCTTGAAGCAAATTTCCCGTAACAAGATTAACCGTCATATCCTCACTTCGCCCCTTCTCCACATTCTTCCTTCAGTGCCGATTCCAGCTTGGGTTAAACCGGTAAAGCTTAGAGGGACGATGTCCCGCGTCCTTTGTGAATTCATTTGTCTCCTTGACCATAGGCGCAATCTTTCTCCGGAATGCAGCGGCTAAAAGTTCTTTTCCAAGCACGACCTCATATACCTGTTGAAGTTCCGATAGCGTGAATAACGGGGGCATGAGGTTGAAGGCGATGTCTGTGTACTCGATTTTGTTGCGCAATCGTTCTATCGCGTACTCGATAATTTTGGCGTGGTCGAAAGCGATGCCCAGTGAGTCCACAACCTCTCGGATAATTTTTGTTGTTCGCTGAATCGCTGTCTCCGTAATTTTTACCGTTGCAGTTAAATTGTCGGTTTCGTTTCGCAGGACGATCTTGATAAGCCTTTCGATTTCATAACCTTCATCCAGATTGGTGATCTTCTCTTGGAAAACGGTATACGTTACATCGAACCATTTGGCGTCGTCCGCATCGTCTCCAGCCCGAACATCCAAGGATGTACGGGCTACAAGCGCCATATAAGAGCAGCTGATAACCCGCGTTCTCGGATCCCGGTCAACGTCGCCCCATGTAAACAACTGTTCCATATACACATTCCCGATATTGGTTTCGCTCTTCAGTTCCCGCCTGGCCGCATCCTCAATGCTCTCATGAATGGAAACGAAGCCTCCCGGCAAAGCCCATTGACCAATAAAAGGGTGCTCCCCTCTCCTAATAAGCAGAAGCTGTAACGACTTCTCCGGAAGCTTCCTGTAATTATCCTGAACTTGATCCATAACGGTAAAAATAAGCATATCCACTGTAACAGAAGGACTTTCGTATATACTTGCATCATAGGAATCTAAGTACTCCTTCTCAGTCATGCCATTCCGGTCACGGATGAATGATGGTTCGCTCATGATCATACAACCTGCCTCATTTTGTTATTATCAAAATGTTATTATCTATTTGTTATTATACATCAACTTCATAACGCAATGTCAATACGCACCGGTTCAGGAAAAATTAAAAAAACGCCGGCCCTTCACGGGCCAACGTTCTTCATTTTTTGCTTTATAAAGCCGGTGAATGCGTCATGATTTTCACGATGACTTTGTCATGACCCGTTTGCTGTATTCAGCTGAACATTCGGGCGTCGGCCCAATTTTACCCTAATGGAAACCCTGAGACTCATACTTCATTCATCCCTCGAGAGAGTCTTGCGGCCCAAAATATGATGACTGAGTCACAATTGTTGTCATTATGGGTCATGTTTTCGCAATTCCGGCTGCCTATCGATTGTAGGAGAACATGCTGGGCGTTATACTTACCGAAACGGATCCGGCAGATAGTTACTTTTTAATATTGAATCCGGTTGTTGAATCATAGCTTGCTGTTAGCGCAAGTTCATCGACGGCAAACTTCCATGTCATAGGGAAATATACAACGTCATTATAAACAATTACAGGATACTCTTCTTTGGCATTATCGAGCCATGCATCATTTACAAATATGTTGCCGGACGGAAGATTGACCACGTATTCTGCGTTCAAACTGTTATATGACCCTTTTTCTTGAGTAAAATCAGCGCCTTTATTATCAGTCTTTCTGATCGAAAAACCGGTATCCGCACTCCAGCTAATGTCTAGAGCAAGCGCTTGGGTGTATGTCCAAGTCATCGGAAAATAAGTAATGTCTTTAAAAGATAAGACGGGATACTTGGCATATGTATTATCGATTTCTTTGTCATTGATCTTAACTTTATAATTTGGCAAAGACGCCTTTAGTCTATGATCAGGCTCTGCTTTCTTGGGTTCGCTTGCCGGAGTTTTGGTTGAGGGCGATGAAGAGGAACTGTCTGAACTGCCGGAACTGGAGCTGCCTCCGTTATGATAGTGATAACCCGTACATAATCCTTTGGCTTGTGACTTGGCAGAGCAATTATGGCCGCCATTTGAATCCGTTCGTCCTGAATGAGCAGAAGCGATCGAGGATGAAGTAAAAAGAATGAGCAGTGCCATTATTAAGATACATAATCTGTACTTCATAGATAATTCCCCCTTTGTTGTAATCTTCATTCGACAGTGCCCCCATAAAGTTGTTGAAAACCAGCCCGATAGTTCTCACGACTTATTCCACATTCTAACTGGAAATTCCTTTTTTCGACAGTAATTTTTTCCACTCATATACACTGCCGCGAGCCTCATTAAATGAAAATGAGGACCATGCACAACGCACGTCCTCATTTCGTTCCCCAACTATCTCTTTAATTCGCTCTATAGAACTTTCGCCAAAAAATCCTTCGTACGGGCGTTAGACGGGCTTCCGAACACCTGCTCAGGCGTTCCTTCCTCCACGATCACGCCTTTGTCCATAAACACAATCCTGTCGCCCACTTCGCGGGCAAACCCCATCTCATGGGTTACGATAATCATGGTCATGCCGCCTTCAGCCAGCTTCTTCATGACATCCAGCACCTCGCCGACCATTTCCGGATCAAGCGCTGAAGTCGGCTCGTCAAACAGCATCACATGCGGCTGCATCGCCAATGCGCGCGCGATGGCAATCCGCTGCTGCTGCCCGCCGGAGAGCTGGGACGGGTAAACATCCCTTTTGTCTGCCAGTCCGACAGTATGCAGCAGCTCCATCGCAGTCTTTTCCGCTTCAGCGGCTGGCAGGCCTTTCACCTTGATAGGTGCAAGGGTTAGATTTTGCAGAACAGTCTTATGCGGAAATAGGTTGAAATGCTGGAACACCATGCCCATTTTCTCCCGGGTGGCGTTAATGTTGTGTCCACGGCTTGTAATGGACGCGTTCTCGAACATAATTTCGCCGCCGCTCGGCTGCTCAAGCAGGTTCATACAACGCAGAAATGTGCTTTTGCCCGAGCCGCTAGGCCCGATGACAACAACGACCTCGCCGCCTGCAATGCTGATATCGATTCCTTTGAGAATTTCTGTGCTCCCATACGATTTGCGCAACCCTTTAACGGTGATCACTTGCTCCCATCCTCCTTTCCCATGCACCAAGCAGTTTGGACAGCAAGAAAGTCAATACAAAATAAATCGCGGCTGCAATAATGAACGGGCTAAGTCCCTTGTACGTAATGTTTTTCACGATCCCCGCCTGGTACATAATATCTGCCATCCCGATCACAGAGATGATGGAGGATTCCTTGATAATCGTAATAAACTCGTTCCCGATCGCAGGAAGGACGGACTTGAACGCCTGCGGCAAAATAATATGGCGCATCGCCAGCGCCCTGCTCATCCCTAGCGAACGGGCTGCTTCCATCTGCCCGCGGTTCACGCCTTGAATGCCCGCGCGGAAAATCTCCGCCAAATAGGCCGAACTGTTCAGGGACAGCGTAATAATCCCCGACTGCAGCGGGGTAAAGTTGATGTTCAGAGTGAGCGCCAGCCCATAGTGGACGATCATGAGCTGCACCAGCATCGGCGTTCCGCGCAACACCTCGACATACGTGGTGCCCAGCCAGCGGATCACCCGGGTACCCGACATCCGCAGCAGACAGATGATCAGGCCGATCACAAAGCCGAACAAGACGCCAAGCGCCGACAGCAGCAGGGTATAGCCAAGACCAAGCGCATAATAGCTGCGGTATTCCCAGAATGTTGTGAATATATTGCCGGTAGACGGCTGTCTTTCAACAGATAGCTGGCTCGCTTGTTTAACCATCTCGGCAATGCGGTCCTCGCTCTTCAGACGGGTGATTGTCGAGTTGGCTTTGGCCAGCAGCTCTGCGTTGCCTTTGCGGATGCCAATGGCCGCCTGAACAGGTGCCTGGTCCGGAACGGCTTCCGCAAGTGTAAGCCCTTTGTCCTGCAGGTAGCCGAGCGCGACGGTATCTTCCAGGATGACGGCATTAACCCGTTTCGTCTGCAATTGCAGAACAAGATCCGGTATGCGGTCCAGGGATGTAATCACAGCCCCGGGAATGGACTGCGCGATCTCCTCCTGAATGGAACCTTTTTGCGCGCCAATTTTTTCCCCGTTGAGGCTGTCCATGGTTTTATAACGTTCCTTGTCTTCGGTACGAACCATCAAGACCTGCTTGGATTGGTAATAATTATCCGAAAAATCGATGCTTTGCCTGCGTTCATCCGTCGGCGTCATGCCCGATATGACCAAATCAACCCGGCCGCTCTGCAAAGCGGGCAGCAGGGCATCAAAACTCATATCCTCAATAACAAGCTTCGCTCCCATATCCTTGGCGATCTCGCCCGCAATGTCAATGTCAAAACCTACAATCTGATCTTTCCCATTGATCGTTTTATGAAATTCATACGGCGCATACTCGGCGCTGGTACCCAGCACAAGAGTTCTCTCTGACTGGCTGCCTGCCCCATAAGCGGTCAGAACGGGAAAACTTGCCAGCAGCATCAACAGCATAAGAACCGTATAACGGTAAATTTTTTTCAACCTGCTTCTCTCCCAACTCATAAAATAAACATGAACCCTGAGCAATTATAAAGGAGTACGGCTCATTATGCAATTAAAGCCGCGGCAGCAGCTAAGACAAACTATTTGTAACCTGGGGGGGATTTTGTCTAAAAGCTGTCCTCTAACTGAACAAAACCCAGGCGTTATCTCCGCTTGAGTTCTGCAGGCTATACAATTAGATAAAATGTGCTACTTTTCAATGATCTGCCATCACATCTGTAATACTCCCCTGCCTTTTATCTAATCAGCATTCATATACCTAATAACCTCTCGAACAATTTCGAATTTTTTTATCTTCGAAAAATCGTTTCCTACAGAAATAAAAGCATGTTGGATCTTTTTGCGCCATTCCGGATCCATATCCGAACGTACAGAAATGGTGTCGTTTGGGTATGTCACTTCTAGCACCTAATACCCACTAGAGCTATTATAGTACCAATTAACTATGATTGAATATACAAAGTTTTACAAAAAATCTATGAAGGGAATAGATTCCTAATGGAGAATTTATAAGTATTAACTTTACAAAAGGGGTTTGATTCATGGCAAAAAAGAGAAGGCTTCCATCCATCCTTGTTAGGCCCGCGTTAATAGTTCCCTTGCTCCTCTCACTTGTGTTTACGGTTCCCGCTCAAATCATCTATGCCGAGGATAGTTTTATCGGATGGAAGGACATAGCAGTAGGAGGCAGAGTCAGTCTCGGGATTAAAAATGATGGAACCGTATGGGCATGGGGGGAATCCAACCGTTCAGGTGTTTTTGGAAATGGGGAAAAGGGGCCATCAGCAGCCAACACAAAGTTTCCTACCCAAGTGAAAGATATACAAGATGTGATCTCGATTTCCGCCGGTGCCGATCATGCACTTGCAGTTAAGAAAGACGGTACCGTATGGACTTGGGGTGACAATACAGACGGTCAAATCGGAGACGGTACGGAAACAACTCGTGCAACAGGCTCCGGGCAAGTAGTCTCAGATAATAATAGAGCCATTCCGACTCAAGTTCAAGGATTGTCCCACGTCGTTGCCGTTTGGGGAACCTGGACCCAAAGCTACGCCATTAAAGATGACGGTACCCTTTGGGCTTGGGGAGGTCTATATTACAAAAAGTCTGATGGTACTATGGGCAACTACAAAACTCCAGTGCAATTGCGCTTCGACAATGTCGCTTCCATTTCCACGGGATACGGCGATAATCTGTTGGTTCTGAAACAGGACGGAACCGTGTGGACGTTAAATCGGGGTGCAGTGATAAAAATTGAAGGTTTAAACGATATAAAAGAAGTCGCGGCGGGCGGCGCAAGCTCTTACGCGCTACAAAAAGACGGAACTGTTTGGGTATTCGGTTCAAACGGCCAAGGCGTAGCAGCCGGACAAGATACCTCAAATAAATCCACGCCTCAGAAGGTGCAAGGAATCCAAGATGTCATGGATCTCCGTGCAACTGCCGGCGGTCCTCTTTTCTTAAAAAGCGATGGCACAGTTTGGGCAAGCGGCGATAACCGCGGCGGCCAATTAGGCATTGGTTCCTACGACAATAGCGATATCCCTGTACAAGTAAAGGGGCTCATGAAAATCAAAAAAATTGCCGCCCACGGTTCCGGATATCGCTCTATGGCACTGCGTGAAGACGGAACGTTATGGTCATGGGGCGGCGGATATACCGGCGACGGTACGGAGTGGTATCGTACTGAACCGGTGTGGATTAAAAGCAATGATACGGAACCAACACCTCCGACTGAATTAATCTCTGTCACTTTAGACGGTAAACCTCTATCATTTGAACAGCAACCAACAATCGTCAACGGAAGCACTTTAGTGCCGCTTCGAAAAATATTCGAATCATTAGGAGCGAGCGTAAGATGGGATGCGCCCACCTCATCGGTAACGGCGATGAAAGGCCTGAACGTGATTAGCCTGACCGTCGGCAATCAAACTGCTACATTGAACGGTAATCCTATACTCCTAGACACGCCGCCCACGATCATGAATAGCAGCACTCTTGTTCCCGTTCGATTTATTGCCGAGTCGCTAGGCACAAAGGTCGAATGGGTGACAGAAACAAAAACTGTCAAAATCATAACGAAGTGAAAATAAGGCCATTCCTCCTTTTAGGGAATGGCCTCTTTTACAAACAAGAGAGTGACTATTCGAAAGATATAAATGGGATATAACGATCCTGCTGTATCTTTGTCTTCTCTTCTGCCGTCAATACGGTCACAAATGCCTCTTGATCGACCTCAACTTCTACAAACTGATATCCGCTTTCCTTAATCATATCATTAATATCCTTGAGTATCCCTGTATCAATAAAATCATTCATATACCGAGGATGAATGACCTTCTTCTGACCATTAAGAGAAAAACTTAGAGTAACTGGCCCTTCATCACTTCCCCATGTTTCCATAATATCGGTCGGCTGGAAAGCGCCGCGAGATATTTCACTCCACTTTTTCAATACATCCACATATACGCCGCTCCCCTTGCCGACATCTGCTTCCGTATCTTCGAACCAGACCCGACCCAGGTCTTCCTTCAATACATACAAATCAGCAAGCTCATCATAATACTTAGCTGCGTCAAACGGGTCCCAGTTCTTAGTTACAAGCCCCTTGTAAAACTCAATGAATTTATCATCAAATTGCTGGCTCGTCAACCCCTTATCCTTCTCAAAATACCCTAGTTTCCGATAGTAATGTGCTGCATCCAGCAGACGTTCAGTTGGTTTAAGTGTTCCAAATTTCTCATGACTTTGTTGACTCATTGTTTTGATCTCTTCAAAAGTTTGAATGATGTCCTGATAGTCTTTATTTACTTCTGAATAAACGAGGTCCCAAATAACTAGAATCACTCTAAAATAGTTATACTTTCCCTCAAATAGGGTTTGAACGACCGTATAACTTGCTCCATTCGTCCCAGTAGCAGAATAGGAAAATTGACGAGCATTCATTCCATTAATTTTCATGATCGTGTCTTTAGAAAATTGCGTGACGTGCTGCGGTTCCATTGATTTTTTAACTGCTTCCTCATATTCCTCAAGCGTGCTTATCTTCGTCTCATTGGCTTCCGGTTTGGGTTCCGTAATCGTAATTAACCCATTATTACCGTTCACAGCATATATTTGATACATAGAGGCCGTTTGTGGCAGTGGTTTACTGAGCCATTTCCCGCTGACTGTTAACTTTGACTTCCCGTCATGGCTTATTATCGTATGAATCGGCATGAGATAAATGGTTTTGGTGGGACTTTCCCAGGTAACATCGTATTTGGATGCTTCCCCTACGAAACGAATCGGCACAAATATACTGCCGTCAACATTTCTTGGCGCAACCGGCATCGTATAGGGTGTACCATTCAAGGTACCAATCGGATTATCGACTTGCAGAGTAAGCTGCATTCCCTCTTTCTCCGCTTGAATGGTTCTGGTATTACTATCCCAGTGAATAACGAAACCCAATTTTTCGAAAAGAGGCCGGAATTGCACCAAAGTCGTCCCAGCGTCCACCAAAGGAGCATGATCAAATAAAACTCTTTCGTCATTAACATAAACAGATATACCTGATATGCCGTCCGCAGCGGCCGCAGTGCGATTCACTGCTACTCCCGATTGTTCGAGCTGCTGAAGCAGTGATTGTGACTGATCATTTAGATGGTCTTGATCAACGTATATATGATGGAGCTTCTCCATGGAGCCGATAGGTAATATGTCTGTAACGGGATTATTCGCAACATCAAGCCAACCTATTTTAAGCTTTACCAGTGGGCTTATATTTTGAATTTTGTTACTGCTAGCAAGTAAATCAGTCAGGGACCTCAGATGGGAAAAGCAACTAATATCCTCAATTTGATTGCTGCTGATCACTAGCTTTTGTAATTGAGGAAGGGTGGATATCGGACATGCATTTTGAATTTGATTATGATCCAATGCAAGAAACGTCAAATTATATAAATCACTTAGAGGGCTGATATCTGTAATCTCCTGATTAGACAGAAATAATTGCTGGAGATTAAGTGCCATTTCCAAGCCTTTTAAACTCTTGACTTTCTCTTTCCCTTTTGGATAAAGGGAGGTTAGCTTTTGTAAAGCCTTAAAATCCAATGTTGCGTCGGCATCCAGCTTCAATTCTTCTCGTATTGCTTTTTCAAGAACAGGGTCCTCAATGTTAACTCCTGTGGAGGCTGCATATGTCTTCGGTTGAACAAAAGCTGTCAGTAGCAGAAAAAAAGCTAGAAGAACGGTCATAATTCTATTTATCACTTCGGTCACTCCCCTATAATTACAGTATGATTTTGACCATCCCAATTTACTTTTACCCCAAAGGCTTCACTGATAATTCGGACCGGGACAAATGTAGTTCCATTTTGAAGTTTAGGAGCTGCTTCCAGTTGAACACTGCGTCCATCGACCCAGGCTTCATTCGAATCAATAGTTAACTTAATCACCGTGCTGCCCTTTGTCGCTGTTACAGTTCGGGTTTCTTCATTCCAAGAGGCACTAGCCCCTAGTGCAAAAAATATTCGGCGCATGGGAAGCAGCACATTACCATTCTCTAGTACCGGTTTCTCGCCATTGGAGAAAAGTTGAACAACTTTATTAATCATGACGACAACCTCATCGCCATAGGAAATGACAACCCCGCGTTTTTGGGCATCCTGGAGCAGTTTAACCGAAAGATCATCAAGCGGATTGTTTACTATTTCAATTTCCCAAAGATTCGAATGGTCGTTTAATGCCTCGATATTGGTTATCTGATTATGAGAAAGATTTACTTTATTTAACTTTCTAAGAGTATTAATTGCTGAAATGTCCTTGATACGATTGTAACTTATATCCAAATCATTTAAGGTTGAGAGCGTTTTTAGCGCTTGAATATCGGACAGCCTATTATTAGATGCGCTTAAACCTACCAAATGGCTAAGTCCTTTAACCGGGCTTAAATCCTGAATGTTATTCCCATCAAGAGAAATGTATTGCAGTCTCTCTAAGTTAGAAATGAAGTTGATATCGGAAATACTATTATAGTTCATAGTCAAAAATGAAAGATTAGTCATATAGCCCATCTTCGAAAAGTCTTGTGCAGGTACACGGTCCAAAAACAAGGTCGATAGGCTAGACAATTGTTGTAGCGGAGTAATATCCGTGATCGGATTACTACTGATCTGTAAATCCGTTAAGTTATTCAACAGGGTTAGCGGATTGAGATCCATGATCTGATTTTCCATTAAATTCAAACTGGTTAATGCTGTTAACTTGGAGAGCGGCCTTATATCTTTTATGTGATTTTTAGAAAGATCTAAATCCGTTAAACTTTGCATATCTTGCAGGAAAAAGAGATCTTCGATATCAAAATTTGAAATATTTAGACGTTCAAGTTTTTTCAAATATTTCAACGCGGTAAAGTCTTTCAAAGGGTTATTTTCAAGATGTAAAATCCAGATATCAGGCATGTTTCTAAGGACCTGAATGTCTGATATACGGTTTCCGCTGATTGATAGTGAAGTAAGTTTCGTTAAATTATGTAATGAACTAATATCATCGATCTGGTTATGATCTATATATAAAGTCTTCAAATTCGTTAAACCTGACAACGGAGAGATATCTTTGATGTGGTTAAAATAAACCGTTATCGAATCCAAATTTTTTAATCCTTGCAAGGGGGAAAGATCAGATACATTATTATCATATAAATCAAGACTTTGGAGCTTCGATAGCTGCTTCAGAGGCTCTAAGTTACTTATTTGGTTATTGTATAGAGAGAGATATTTGAGATTTGTAAGGCCTTGTAAAGGAGTAATGTCTGTTATTTCATTATGATTAAAATCAATAGAAGTTAACTGGCTTAAATTTGCTATAGGTGAAAGGTCTGAAATTTTATTTTCCTCAATATGCAGTGTGGTAAGATTGGTTGCAAACTCCAATCCTTTTAGACTTTTGATTCCTAACCAACTAGCTCTAGAAATAGTGTGTAACGACAGCATGTCCTCTTCGGTTAAAGGAGTGTCATCTGGAATTCTCAATTGTTTATGAAGAAAAGCATTTAATGCAGGATCTTCGATATTCACCACACTAGTCGAAACGGCCTTCGCAACGCTTGAATAAAATGTAAATACCCCAATTGACAAAGAGACTATTAGTATTGCAGCAATATAACGAAATCTGCTAAATATCAAGTTTTACTCCTCCCGCTCTCATTATAGTCAAACGTGACTAAATCGTATACTAAATTTTACAATTACAAAAATTTGAGCTGACTAGCTCTCGAACGATCTGCAAGCAATAACTTATTCCTCTTCATTCGACAAAATGGGAATACTTCCCTTCCATTTTTATTCTTGAAGTGCTAATAAGAGGCCACCTATTGGCATGGGTTCATAAATAATAAAAAGGAGGCAGCAATCGTCCTCCTTTATCCTTCTATATTTTTCTCCTAAATATCGATCGCATCGACCCGCTCCGCTAGCGAGGAGTAGCCTTGTACAGACTGCGCGATATAGGAAAGTACGGTATCGCTCCATCCATAAATGTAGAACGTTTGCGGATCCTGATCCGGTACCATCGCATGCCGGTAGGGAGCAATGTCAACGATAAATGCCTTCACATCCCGGTTTACTTTCGAGCGGTACAGTTTTAGCTGCTCGTAAAACGGGCTTCCGCTGTTTTGCTGCTCGTCTGTGATGATAATGATTTGGTCTACTTTCCTCCGCTCCTGGATCAGCTTCCGAACGGGCGCCCCCGTATCGGTTCCTCCACGGGCATGGATTTGCGCCGCCTGCGTTAAAATACTGTCTTTGCGGGAAGGCTTGGCGTCCATGACCTCCGTATCGAACAGCCAGAACAACGAGTTGCCCTGCGTTTTTTTGTACAGAGCCAAAGCAAATACCGAACCGATCTCCAAATATTGGCCGTTCATTGAGCCGGATATATCAAGGAAAATCGCCGTTTGTTCTCCGAGTTCCGGGAGGTTATCAAACGTAAGCTCAGCGGCTTCCCGCAAAGCATCCCGAAGCTCCGGATGATCCACCTGACGGAAAGCCGTTGCTAACCGGAACGGCAGGATTTTGGCTTTCCTCAGTGCCTGTTCGTCGGTTATACGTTGTACGACATAGTCCAGGTTGCGTTGTTCCTCCAAGACCCCGGCCCTCTGCAAAGCGTTCATATGCCGGAGAAGGGCGAATGTCGGCATCTGGTAAAGCAGCGCTTCCCAAACGGCTTTGGACGGTTTGATAGCCCCGGTAACCGTTTCATACGGAAGCTTGCCGCGTTCAATCCACGCGATCTGCTCTTCTTCGGTCAAAGCAAGCTTCAGCTTTTCCAGGGCCTCGACTTGGGGCACCAAGGTAAGATTAGCCTCCAGCCCCCTCAAATACCGGAACAATGCCTGCTGCTTCAAGTCTTCCGGCTTCGGATGTGCGGTTGCAATGGCATCCCCCAGACTGTATCCGCGTCCACGTCCGTTATACTTGATTGCCCAATATTCGGACACTCCGGATAAAAAACGGTTCACCTGCCGCTTGACGGCTCGGCCTCCTTCACCGCGTCCAAGTCCTTTCAGTATCGTTAGGAAATCCGACAAATCGGAAGGAACCCGCACAACCTGCAGGAAAATCTTCGCAAACAAATCCGGACGATAAATCGAAAGGATAGCTAAGCCAAACAAAGGCTGCAGCCTCATAAAACCTTCGTTCCGCGCAAACACAATCGCCTTGGCCATGAAACTCGGATTGCTGTCCGCCATCTCATGATGGAACTGTCCCGCCTCGCTAAGCAGCTCATTTTGATCCGCATAAAAAGTGTTGCTTATCGTATTGGTCAGAAGCGTCTGTAAATACTGCTCCTCAAGAGATCGTGTGAATGCCGGGTAGCGATCTTTATTCCATGTATCCGGTCTAAGCGAGCCGAACACTTTCTTTGCTATACTCACGATAAAATACCCTCCTTCATGTAACACCGGTGAGGAAAAAGCGGGATAGGTTTGCTGCAGGAGTCGAACCTGCCGTATTGCCCGGGTATACCATTGGTCGATTAAGCTCGAAGTAACCCATCCCAGCGCCTCATCGGCTGCTTAACTTATTTCATAACGAAGCGAGGAAATGATTGAAAAGGCCGTTAGTGCCTGACAGACACCATCAATACTTATCCCATATAAGTCGAAGGAACCCTTTCTGGCGCCTCGCTTCGCGATTCACTTTTTGAAGATCATCGAGGAAGTTGGTCGGAAAGGTACATGCTGCTCTACCAACTGAGCTATTCCCCCATCGGGAGGAAGTTGGACTCGAACCAACGACAAGCCGATTAAAAGTCGAAGTAACCCTTCCATGCGCCTCGATGATCTTTTCAGCCGCCACGTTTGCCGCATCGGCCTTCTGTGTCTATATTCGCTTATTTTCGGAGCAATGAACATGGCGAAAGTATTACGACCGAACATAAACTTTTCCATTTCGCCCAAATCCCACCCCTGTTACAATAGAGGAAGAGGATGACATTCTGAAAAATATCGAACAGAATTTGGATTCGCGTAAAAGATCGTAGATGAACTTACTGATGGAGGAGTAAAATGAAGGACTACATTAAGGTCAATCAAACTACCATTTCCCTGATTAAAGGGGACATTACGAAAGTAACGGCCGACATCATCGTCAACGCGGCGAACACAAGCTTACTAGGCGGCGGTGGCGTGGACGGTGCCATTCATAAGGCCGGCGGCAAAAGCATTCTCAAAGAATGCGTAAAGATCAGAGAGCGGCAAGGGGGCTGCGCAGTCGGCGAAGCAGTCATTACTACAGCAGGCAACCTGCCTGCCTCCTATGTTATTCACACCGTGGGCCCTGTATGGAATGGAGGAACTAACAACGAAATTGAAAAACTAAGAAGCTGCTATAAAAATTCACTGCTACTTGCCTCGGAATATAAAGCCAAGAGCATTGCTTTTCCGAATATCAGCACAGGTATTTATCGTTTTCCTAAACAGCTCGCGGCTGAAACCGCGCTTGAGGCTGTGTTAAGTGCCGACCAGGGAACGATTGAGCAGATATATTTTGTCTGCTTTGATGATGAGAATTTTGATATATATCGTAAATTGTTTTTCTGACATATGCTCCTCCCATGTTTCTATTCCAAAGTTTAACGAGTCTTCGCAGGCAACTAGGTGCTATAATGCTCCCCTCAGCAAGCCCTAATTAACCTCAGACTCCAATATTGATTTATAAAAATGTTCCGGATCCGCATGACTCGGAAGCCCGGAGACCTGCCCATCCCCTATTTCAATAACCGTCCATTCTCCGCTTGCGGTTTTGGCAATGTCCATCGTAAAAAAACGGCTCGCTACACCCTCGGCTAACTCTATAAATGAATCAAGCCCTGGAATCTCCTCTTGGTAGACCGCCTCATCCCAATACTCCGTACATTCTATCAGCTTGTGATGAAGAAAAAACAGCCGGTACTCGTTCGATAAAGGCATACCGCTTTTCGGATGCTTGGTGAGCGCCTCCAACTGAATAAACTCGCGAATCACGATGCCGCCGTTAAGCTCCGAGCCTTGGCGATCGATGAAGTTTCGAAGGACCATTTGAACTCTCTGCTTGTCGGATGCTTTGGGTATATAGCAGGCTTCTTCCCACTCATGCTTTCTGGATTTTACATAATCCTTGACAATAACCGGTTTGTTGTCGAATATGCGCATCTTCTCAAACAAAGCATCATACCCATTTGAAAGTTCTCCTATTTCGAGCCAAATACTCTGCGGGGTCGCCTTTTTAATGGCCTCATAAGAATAAGGGAAATAGTGCCCATTTTTATATTCCGTAGGAGAATTGATCAAGACGGCATTTTTCCGCTCTAGTGCATAATATAATTGTTCGTAATCGTGCGGCTTAAGCATCCATCCCCTGTAGATGAACCTTTCAGGCGTTTCGAATGTTGGAATTCGCTTAACTGCCTGGGTTAACTCCCCGTCTAAAACGGACTCCAGCGAGATCAAATGGACATCCATTCCCAATCGTCGGGCACATTTGTATTCCTGTTCATACTCCTGATCTACCGCCTTGCTATTCAAAGGATCAGAGCAAAATAAGATCTTCATCCGGTATCCCCCCACATAACAAAATAATACTAGCCAAATCGTACCATATGTTGGTGTTCCTCAGGGGGAGAAAATTTCATTTTTATGGAAACATATTTTTGTCGACGGCGTTTATATATACAGAAAACAACAAATTTTAGATGAGGTGAAATATGAAAACATTAGACGGCCTCTAGCTTCCCCCTAAGGAGGTTAGAGAGTCAAATGAGCAGAAGTGTAAAAAAATCAACCGTATGGACAGACCACCATACACCCGGTACCCGCTGGAGTAAACGGCAGGCCAACAAAGCGGTGCGACGCTTCACAGACGACGTTCAAAATGGCAAGTGGTATCGAAAATTATTCTGTTCCTGGAATATTTGCGACTACCGTTTCTTCAAAACCAGTCAGCAAGCAATACACGAATGGAAGACATCCCCATGGCTTCGGGGTCGGTTATTAACACAGGCAGAAGTCATTCAACACTGGGAAAAGTTCTATAAAAGAAAATAAGCTCAAGCGTCGGTCAGGGAAGCCCGGCGCTTGAACTTTTATATCCTTTTACAGACGCGGGTCAATCTCCCGCTCCTGCGCAACTTCAAACAGCAAATTGGCCGCGATCTCTTTATAGGCCTCATGCTCAGGCGCAATCTCGTCAAATGGCACCGCCAGCATTCGCATTCCAAGCTGATACTCATTAAGCGAGGTACGAAGCTTTTGACCCACATTCTTTTGCCTCATCAGCTTGCGGTATTTATGCGGGAACTTGTAGTCGTACCCGTAAATGATGGACAAATAATCGGGATTCCGCGCCTTCATATAGGGCACCGTTTTTCCATCCCACATCTCCGGTTTAATCACGACGCCCTCCATATGGTTCTCCATCGTAAGCTTAGAGAAGTAGTAATCCGCTTTCTCCAAGCAGTCCGGCTCGGACAGATCCAGCGTGAGCGCCTCGTCTTCAGACAGAAAACCGTACATTTCAGAGGTCTTCCATTCCGGGACTTGTTCGTTTCCGTCCTCATATACGATTTTCAGAACGGCAAACGGCTTATACTCCATGGCCTCGTCTTCCGCATACAGCTCCAACTGTCTTCTGTACGTTTGATAGGCCTCCATGTGTTCGGATAAAGGGACATAAGTTTCCCGAATATCATGGACGTACTTATAATTTTGGTACACACTCGCGCCGTATTTGTCGCTTAAAGCGGACTTGGCGGTATGATGCTGGTCTTTTTCAAACCCGCTCGCTTCATATTCGGCAATAAGTTTACTGTAGGCTTCTTCAAAACCGTTTTGCTGCAGGAACGCCAGCTCTGTCTCCAGCGCTTTCTCAATGGGCTTGAACTGTCTGTCGATCAGCCCTTCGCCCAGCGCCTTCCACGGGAGAAGCTCCCCGTCCAAAATCAGCATGGCAATCTTCTGCTCTTCCATATAGCCGCCGAACTTGAGCAGCAGCTTGCCGTAAATTTCGGATAAATCCACCTGATTGATCTTATAGCCGTTACGGCTGACTGCGAAGCATTGCTCCTGATTCTTATGCAAATAAACGTTGCATCTCGAACCCATATATTTGGGCTGCAGGACAACTTGCCGGACGCCGCGTTCCCTGAAATAATCGAGACCGCGCTTTAAAGACTCCAGTTCATTCGTCTCGTCGTTCTTATCCGCCGGTGACATGGTACCTGAGATGAAATTGATTTTGTTTCGCGTGCAATAGTGAAGTCGGCGAATGTCATCTTCCCCAAGATCTTGAATGGACACCTTTCGCTCTTGCTTGAATAGGATCTGCAGTTCCTCGGCAATCACCGCTTGGCTGGACTTCCGGGACTTCATAAACGGTTTATACGAAATGCTGACGGAGGTCAACAGGTTGCCATATACGCTGCCGGTATCGATATGGATTTTGTTCCTGATCCGGAAAGACTGCTTGGCCGCGACATGTCCGAACACGTGGTAAGGATGATTTTTGACCGCTTCCTCCTGCACAAAAGCAAGCTGCCCCTCCAGCGGCGCTTCCCGGTCGATCCGAAAACTCCTCTGATGCCGGACGGAATTCGTATCCAGCTTACCGATGTACTTATTCCGGCACGGGGCATGAGTGACATAGAAGGACGGCCCCTTCGCCCCCACATACCGATAAAATGGCTGCGAAATCGACGCCAGGTGCTGGAATTTTCCCAGCAAATCCGGATCGCTCAACAATACTTGCGCTGAGTCAAAATATGTATGCAGCAGCTCTTGGTCGACGCCGTTAATTTCGCCCCGCGTATACTTGTAAACAAAGTTTTCGTGATTCCCAAGCACGAAGTAAAAGTGCTCCTGGTTATCATACAGGAACTGAACGATGTCCTTCGTTTGTTTGCCTTTATCAATCCAGTCCCCGACCAGAACAAGCTTAGTTTGCTTCAGCTTCTCCGGCGCAACCAGCTTACCTGCTTCGATCCGGTATCCATAGTCAAGCAGCAGCCCCTTCAAATCATCCACACATTCGTGGACATCGCCAATGATGACGTACTGCTGATCCGGAGGGAGGATGGCCGCTAAGTAAGCATCCAAATCCTCGATGACGATGTTGTATTCTGGATTCGCCTTTCCTTCTTCGGCCAGATAAAAGTCCTTTGCACGCACTTTATGGATCTTGCCGTATCCTTCGCGAGCCAGCGAGCCGAGGACGTCCTTTTTCAACCGGTTAATGTGGTTCGTGATCAGCTTCTTCGAACGTTCCGACGCATAGTAATCGTCCCGCTTTCGATAATCGAAAACAATGACCTCAAGGTTATAGTTGTTCTGAAACGCAATCTCCTTCACCTTTGCCCGAAAATCCTCAGACAACCCGGTTGTATCAACGACCACAAACTCCGCCTTGACCGGAAAAGCCGTCGCCATCTTCAGCCTTTCAAACAACAGGTGAAAAGCTTGCTCACTGGCCTCAAGCATCACTTGGTCATACTTGTCGTATTCATAGCCAAGGATCTCCTGGCGGATCTGGTCGGAGGACAAATATTGAATATTGGCCCTGACATTCCTGCCGGCATCTTCAAAACGCAGCCCCGGAATCAGCACTTCCTTGGCAAACGTCGTTTTGCCGCATTCCGTAGACCCGATCAGCATGAAAACCGTGTGAACCTTCGTTTGGATGTCCATGGGTCAGGCCCCCCTTTTCTTAAGAATAACGCCCTGCGTAGTCTTGATATTGTTGACGCCGTCTCCGACAGCTACAAATTCGGCATGCAGATTCGTTTCCTTAATCACTTCACGCATCCACTGTTGAAAAGATTGTTCCCCCATCTCCCACTTGTGGTCGTCATGCCGGAAATCGCTCAGCTCATAGTAGCGGTTAAAATCGGCGTTAGGCGTCGTAATGATGAACTTGTCAAAATCGACATGCGCGCAGATTTGATGGATCAACAGCTTTGCCTCATCCTGGCTCATATGTTCAATGACTTCTGTCAAAATCACATCAACCTGCTCCCCGTTATAGCTTTCCAGGAACTGATCGATCGAGCCGAAAGTGACGATATTGTCGATCTCTTTGGCCCCCGCTTTACGCTTTACCTTCTCCAGCAGCTCCTCATTGATGTCTACCGCATAGTAGCTGCCCTCGATTTTCCCGGCAAAAGGAATCGCATAAAACCCCTCTCCACAGCCCACATCCAAGATCGACTTGTCAAAAGCCAGCGCACTCCCGATGTAATTCCTCCGCTGCAGCCCCGTCCCCCCGTAGGCGAACTGAATGTCATAACGCTCCGTTTTCTCAAGCTCCGCCTTGTACTTCTGAAACCGATCTCTGGAGGACAAAAAGTTCCGTACAAACAAGCTGCGAATATAAAATGGCGCATCAATCACATTCATGCTCTTGATGTACTTATCCAGGATGCTATCCGAGATATCGATATTTTCGTTACCGAACATGGAAAGGAACAAGCACAAAACACTTACGGCATGGAGCAGCTGATACAGGCTCTTCCTCGTCGTAACAGTAAGCGAATAGCTCTTATGAGCCTGATGGGTGATTTCAAACGAGAAATCCTTCAAATGCTTCTCAAAAAACTCAATATACCGAACCAGTTCGATATGGATCATATTGATGAAAAAAGTATGCTCGTAACCCTCCGCGTCGCGTTCGTCTCGTGCCTTAAGCGGTGCAGAGAAGAACTCGTTAATCGTATTCAGCGGAAATAAAGGCGTGTTGTACCTCGATACATTCAAATACTCGAAATTCTCCTGCTCATGCTGCTTATAGGAGATCTCATTGTCCGCATCTTTAAAATATACATTAAAAGTCCGCTCATCCGCGTACCAGCCATACGCCATACCCCTGCGGACCGAGCGAAGCATCATGCTGGAATTCGGATTTTTCTTGATCAAAAACGAAAACTGAGGGTTGGTGGATCTGACTTGGACAATTGCCATCTCAATCTACTCCTAAACTACAAATTGGGAACCGTGAGGGATAACCTTTACGGGCCCTCGTTTTGTCACTTATCGTGGAAAGACCATCGAGGAAAAAAGTTGGATAGGTTCGGACTGCTCTACCACTGAGCTATTCCGCTTTTTTCCAGCGGAAGTTGGATTCGAACCAACGACACGTCGCGTAATGGGCGAAGTAACCCATCCAAGCGCCTCGATGATCTTGGGCACTGAT
This sequence comes from Paenibacillus sp. sgz302164, assembly GCF_056120505.1. Taxonomy (NCBI): domain Bacteria; kingdom Bacillati; phylum Bacillota; class Bacilli; order Caryophanales; family Paenibacillaceae; genus Paenibacillus; species Paenibacillus sp. sgz302164. The sequence continues at coordinate 45,917 of NZ_JBVYOL010000020.1, forward strand.
CGTATTTTCGCTTAGTTATAACCAAACGAACAGGGTGGAAGTATTACGAGGGTGGGAATATGAATCACACTAGCATCCCATTCCTCCTCTAAATCAGTTCAGGACAGAAACCAAACCCACCATCTCTGTTGACGGGTTAGTTATTCGCATTAACCAAATCGTGACTATGAAAACAAAGAGCCCACTTATAAAAAGCGGGCCCTTGATGGTTAATTATTATATAGAGTCTCTTTCTTACACTTCCTGAACCTCAATCCCCAAAACAGTACTCCCTAAATCCACATGCTCCCGATCCAGCGTCACCTTGACCTTACCAGTGCGCCGTTTCTCCCGCCAATCTCTAAGTTCTTCATCGCTTTCCAAGCGTAATTCCGCGACTTCCTTAGCTCTACGAAACATGTAATCCGTCGTATACACAATCCTATGTATACCGTGCCCCGCAGGAACAATAACGTCCTTCCGCCTATGCCATTCCTCCACTTCAAAAACAACGTAGAGCTCATCTGTTGCCCCTCTACTCGAGGGTATCTGCTTAATGGCCGAACGTGGAACTACCTTCCAATCACGGATCTTGCCATACCAGGAAATTCCCGCTTCAGCCCTACCAAATAGATGAATAGACTGGTATAGTGCCACAAATTCTAACCGGGTTAAAATCTTATGATCCGTAATGTTTCGAAGCGGGGTATGATAGAATCCATGCTCAAGTGCGGCATCCAGTTGCGTCTTTTTACTAAGCGCACCAACCAAGACATTTTTGCCGGACATCTTGTCCCTATAGTACTCCTTGGTCCCTCTAGGTCTCGTCGATCGCTCATATGCCTTCTCGGGACTATCCATTATAATCTCATCTAAGAACTTCTCCATCAAGCTCGTCGAATTCGGCAAGAATGGAAAAGCCCCAATATTGATAAGCTCAATACTCTTATAGAAACGATGCCCCTGAAACTTCCTCTCATCATGATAAGGGAATAGAACATACGCCCCAAACATGCTTCGCTCAAATTCTTTCCCCTGCCCCTCCGAGTATACAATGGCATCTCGATACCGATGCATCGTATTAATATCATCTTCTTCTGGTCCAGGCATCTGGTACTTTTCATAATAAGGAGTACCCTTATAGGCAGGATTAATGCGATACTTAGCATCGAAAATATATTTGTACTCCGCCGCGGCGTCGTTTTTCTTCAAAGTAAGGATGTTATCAGGCTTCTGGGCAAGCGTCTGACTCTTATCTCCTGAAGGCAGCGTGTTATAATATAACGTAAAAATCTCGCTATTTAGCGGATTCCTATAAACTATCTTCGCGTTCTGCGACTTATCCAACGTGACGAAAAGACCAGTATGATTTACCTTAATAATGTCTTGCTTCAGCAACTCATACTTTTTTCTTAGAAGATGATGAATCTTCAGAAAGCACCAATACTCATACAACTGAGCTAAGTCCTTCATTGATAGGCGGAACAGATCATTTTGAATCGACAAACCCTTCAATAGCATTAAATAATACCGATATACTTCGCGATACCCCGTAGCCATCTGCAAAACTAGAGATATCGATAGTTGTCTCATCCCGCCAACATTCAGAAAATCGTACTGCAACAAACGCTGGAGCTGACCTTGCATGAGATTCAGCTTTTTGGTTAACAGTGGATCCGCCACCCGATTCATTTTCGCTAATCGAATCTTTATCTCTTTTAACTTCTGTTGGATGCGTACAAGCACCCATTTTACGAAACGATTTTCGGCCGTATCATAATTGACATGCCGCCTGGTTTCCAGCAAGTAGCTAGGAATATAACGTCGTCCCTCTACCTCGACTACCCCATTCTTCCGATCCTCAAGCAATAAATGGGGCCGCTTAGCCAAATAAGAAATATTCTCTTTTCCAGCTTTCTTTACTCGTGCAGCTTCAATTAATCGATTTTCCACTTGTAACTTGGAATGGGGAGACAACTTAATCCGCTCAACCGCTTGAACTAGCTGTGTAAACACATGTTGCAGAATCGTAAAAAACTCTGTCAAACTCTGATGACTTGTTTCCTTCAATCCTGTAAGATTATAGGTCTTCCGTAAAAAATCAAACGATAGATTGTAAATCTGCTCGTTCACATCGTTCAGAATCATTTGGTAGTCATGCTTGTAATCCATTTTTGACGGGAAAATTTCTAATTGTAGACGAAAAATGGCTTCTCCATTTAGCCGAATCTCAAGCTCCGATAGTCCAACCTCATTTTGAAAATGGAGAACGCCTGATAAAATCATCTTCCCTAGTGGCTTAACAGCCTGCCTAAGTAGAACATTATCGTGATGGAAAGATAAGGGGATATCCGCCACCTTCTTTTCAATAACCAGTTCATACGATTGCGTCTCAAAAAAGCACGGAGTACACGTATCCCCCTGATTCCAGTCAACCATTCCCCCATGCTCACGAGAGAAAACAGAAATCGACTCTAGTTCAAGAGAATCCACAAGAGATGCAGCATGAAAATGAGCATCGATCCACTCTTCATTTACACCCCGATGGAGTTGTAAAGTTTCCACTGTAGGGTGAAACGGCTTCCCCTGAATATAGAGATTGAACAGATTCGTCTCAATGCGAAGTAATTCCGCACTCTGATTAAGAGAGCCAGTATGAGGTAAAGCCATCTTCTTCTAACCTCCGTAACATGAAGGCAATTTTTCGAGCGCTCTGCGGATATTTAGAGGCTGCGAGTTGATCCAGCGCAAAATAAAGTTTGGATGCATCTTCCATGTAATCCTGAATCCGCAAAGTACGATTCTGAGCCACTTGCATCAATTGAAGCAAGGTTTTTTTCACAGATGGACTACTTCCTTGAATCCGAGGCAAGATCTTCTGTAACAATTGCAAATCAAACGCCGTTTCCTTACTTAATAAATCAAAACGCTCGTTATAAATCATGTAAAAACAAATCGCATCCCGAATTCGAAAGCCTACATGCGAATGAATTTGCTCCAAAATTCCATTGATTTTAACTAAAATGTCCGTCGTCTCTTCCGTCAATTGCTTATAATCGCGATATACATCGACCAATTGCAAATATTCACTTCTCAACAACGAATTAAGCGGCGGCGAAACATGGGGAGCATCAGACAATCCATTGAGATCAGGGTACTGCCCGAGGTCAATGTAGTTGAATTCGATCGTATTGGCGCGGTCCAATACTTTTTTGCTAAAAGGATGCGTCGTCTCATCCATATTCACCGTTCCAACAATATACACATTGTCTGTGAGATGGAGATTACCATACACTTGTTTATCCTGCTCAGATTGCAATGAATCCTTATGTAAAAGAGGTGTAGTTACAATCCGATCGTTACGCCATTCTTGCGTCTCAAGTATACTTAATAAATCACTAAAGTAATGTTCCACGCGAGCCAAATTCATTTCATCCAAGCATATAAAATAAGGCTTATGCCGATTGCTTGCTTTTGAAGCTTCCACTAGCACTTCTGCTATCTTCCCAGGTCGGAAAGTTCCCGACAAATCCTTATACCCCAAAAGATCCGATGGATCGCTCCAGTCTGGCCGAACGGGAATCAACGTGAATTGGCCATTATTTGCAGTCGCTCCCACCGCTTCAGCAAAAAGCTTCACCAGCTTTGTTTTCCCCGTACCAGAAACCCCTGCCAAAATAACAAAAGGCTTAGATTTCAAAGACAAATAGAAGTTCTCAATCCAATGATCCGGGTACATAAAGCCTTTACTGACAATGAAATTCTTAATGGCTGCTACCCGCTCGCTAACAGTTAGTGAGTCCACAAGAGGTATCTCCTCCCATTGCATATACGTATACTGGTGCCCTGACTTTGAAATGAATTCTAGAAGCTCTAGCCAGTTGAGCATGAAAGTCGATTTATGCCTCTGAGTAACCTCCACCCAAGCCTGTTGCGTACCTAGCGCTTCGATAAATCGAGGGATGAAATCATCCAGTGTAAAAGATCCCAACTCCTGACAAATTTCGATTGCTTTATTGATACTTTGGACAAGTGGCGTTTGTCCTTCAGTGTTATTGAGCTGAGTTCTAATTAGCCTGATTTGCGTATCGCTTAACACCCAAATATTTTCGTCAAAATGTTTAGCATACTCCTGACCTAGGTAGGTTAATGAAAATTGATTCCCATTTATAGACAAAAGGCCAAGCTCTTGAAACGCCCGTCCCAGATGTCTGATCCTCTCCTTCGGATGCTTCACATCATCTCCAGAGAGAAGGACAGTGCCTTGGTTTGAGATTAAATCAGTCAATGAAATATTATCCGGGCCTTGATCATGCAAATATTTGATAATACCATGTCCAGCGTATAGGTGGCTGATCGTGTAATTAAAACTAACTGATGATTGAGAATCGTATTGTGGATTCAATACTTTTCCGACGTATTCGTTATAGTTTGTTACAGCATTATTTAAGTCTGAGATGAGCTCGTTATCATCAGGAATTTGTCCCACGTCATAACGGTAATAAGCAACGGTAGATACCTGATAATCTTGGCCTAAACCGCCGGACGTTAGGTAGATTGCGTCGTCTTTTTCCATTCCTTCTAAGGGCAGAAGTATTCGGATTTCTTGTACTTTTTGTTTGAAGTATTCGTAGGCTGCAGGCCTGCCTTTTGTGTCAATTGGGATAGTAACACCTTGATTAAAGGTCAGGTAGACAGATTTCATGTCTTCAGAAAAAAGGTATACAACATACTCCCCCTGCCGAGTGGTTTCAGTGATACGTTTATCCATAATAGCAACCCACGGAATAGTTGCCCAATTACCCTGTCCAACTGATCCTGCGATCTTCAAATTGGAATGGATGAAAGGCAGCTTTCTTAGCTCATTTGGAATCTCTTGGCGAACGAGGTTACCAAGTCTATGACCTGCAAGATTCTCCCTTTTGGCTTGAGTATAGGTTAATAGGATGTCTGATAAAACTTCTTTCAAAGAGAATCCCGTACTGTGCTGGTTGTAGTAGTACTCTAGCTCTCTTTGGGCATAATCATAGAGTTCGCCTAGAACTTCTTCTGGCCATTTGGCGTATAAGTTTTCCTTGAATCCGATTGTTTGTTGTTCAGTATTATGATCCAAAATGGAGCTTAGTGCTGAGATAGGGGTACTGATAACAGAATTCAAATTGCTTACGCTCATGGATTCCCAGCGAGCTCCGGCTTTCTCAGGTGGTTGATCGACAGGTAAGCCGCTTGCTTCTCTATCTTGAAGCAGTGCGAGGAAGCGGGTTTTTACTTTGAGTAGCGAAACAGTTTGCCGACCTGCTTCTTCCATCTCAGTTAAAAGCGCAAGTATTAACACCATTTTGTCGGATTTTTGTTTATTGAAAAATATGTTGGATAACTCTGATGGAAGTTTCACTTTATCACCTTTATTATTTATACAAGTTATATGACAATTGTCCAATGCATTCGACAAAATGGTAGTATATCCCTGCTTTTCACAGCAAAAACGCTAATGCAATTAACATTAGCGATTAAAAGTTATTCTCCGTCACTACTCGGTCGGTAAATATTAGGTCCTTCCGCAGCGATGGGTAAATTATTAAAGCTTGATACATATGAATGTAGTTGTATTGCTCAAATTCCAACTCATAGAAAAGTTGTGTTCTTCAATAAAAATATCATGAACCGTACTATTCCCTTTTCCTTCGATCTTCCAATCCCAACAGTATCCCGTAAGTATTCTTGCTTTATTATTAGCTAGGTTCTTCTTGAAAATTTCACTCTGAAGCTCATTCGGATCATCGAATATCTTAAGATCATATGCGTGTAATTCTAGAAAGAGCTAAAAAAGAAACCGCATATACTAATCCAAAAGGGAAAACTCGTTATCGGACCACCAAGAAAGAACTCAAACTTGCAATACCAAAAGAAGATCATAACTGGAGATATAAATATATTAACGAGAAAACAGAAAGTGACCAGTCGTTCTTAAAAGACTACCATGATGCCATCCCTTACTTGTACAGTAATAAAGCAATGACTGGTGCTGAATTAGACAAATTTATTTACTAGTCAGAACTAATACATAGTTTGAACTAAAGATCCCTACAAGGATTACCCTATTATCTCATCAAATAAAGTTGAAACCAACTTAATTAAAGCAATTGCTTGACGATTGAATAACAAGAAACAGCCCTCGACCGCCGAATAAAGCGGTAAAGGGCTGTTTCTGTGTATAGTTTACAATGAAGGCTTAGGCATCCCCGTTAATTGAAAACCCGATGCAATGACACTACCGCTTCCATATGCACCGTATGCGGGAGCATAGGCTATTTGGTTTCTACCTGGCGCGGCGGGATAAAGCCTTGATTTATAAGGGATTTCTCCAATCTTATAGGGTTCTGTCTGGTTGACGTTTACTCGGAATTGATGGCTTTCGTCCCCAATTCGTCCCCCATCATTATCTGAATTAATAGTACAGTTACATCATGCCGCCCATAACATTAGAACGGTTTTATGGGATTTTGCTGAACTTGTGGTCTTTTGCGTCTGGAAATTAAGCTAAATACGTTCAATGCGTGCTGATGAAATACTGCTTCCGACGAGTACGTGGTCAAATTATGGTCGGTACAAAAAGTATAATTATGCGATGCTTCAACGTCTGTATCCAGTAGTTCCATTATCGGGTATAATTATTTGTAAGTAGAGATCGAAGAGGTTCGTAGGAATCAAACGATTCAGAATTCAATTTAAAAGGAGTGGTTCTCCATGTCAATGGTACGCAAACTCCATCCTCATATAGCAAAGGACTTAAGGGAGTTTTTATCTGAAAACAATATTTCCACCAAGAAGCTTGTCATAGATCTTGAAGCAGAAACCATCGAGGACTTTGATGATTACTCAGTAGATGACATTTTAAGTGTGGCTGGAATTCTGAAGCCCGGGGAAGCGCAAGAATTATTAGACCACATTCAGGAGTCACGGGAGGGCTGGGGAAAGTGACCCACAACCACTCCGGATATTTATTCGATTCGAACATCGTCATCGCCATTCTGGACAACGATCATGCCGCCGTTAACTTAGTACGACAAGCCCAAGAAGAAAAACGGCGAATATTCTTTTCGACGATTACGGAATGTGAAGTACTGAGCGGTGTCAAACACAATCAGTTCTTAATCGCAGAAAGGCTTTTCTCCCCTAGGCATATGATACATGTCGATTCCGCTGTCGCAAGAAAAGCAGCTTCTATGCAAAGCGAGCAAAGAAGCAAGGGACGGAAAATAAAAACTCCTGATGCACTCATTATTGCAACTGCCTTTACAGCTAATTTAATACTGGTTTCCCGGGATTCAGACATGAACTTTGTTACGAATGAGTATGGGATGACTTTGTTAAAAGTATGATGATAAAGACAACGTAGAAGACGACTTAGATTTTCCACACTCTTGGTCTGTACATGTAAGCGAAGGGAGAGCGAATAAATGCTCTCCCTTTCCAAATCCAGATACTGAAGCAGCTTTATGCGATAGCATCTGAATTTAACAAATTGTAATAATGTACGAGAAAGGCCTCCAACTCTCGCGTACGGGAAATGTTATCACTGATAATGTCTAGTCCTCCGGCTGCATAACGGTTTAGAAAATCAAACCCATTAGAACTTAATTTAGTTGGCTCCTCATGATCGATGAGTGATAAAATCAGATTTTGAATACTGTCTCGGTTGTGAGACTCAATCTTTTTTCGATCCATTTCTGCGTCAACAAGTAATCCCGCAATCAAATATAATTTGTCTGCGTATGGACCAGGGTAAGAATCTGTGAAGTGATCGTGTCTAATTCTATCTATATCCCCGAGTTTACGCTTTGCAAGACCGACCATTAAACACAAGTAGTAAATATCAAAATCATATTTAAATTTCACGCCACCAGGTTGTTCTTTAATCAGCCGGAAATAATCCGCAGCACCCTTCGGTAATTTAAAGGCCAAGTACAGTTCTTCCTTTCTTAGCTAATCTCTTTTTCTTGTTCATGGTCTTGAAATGTCTGAAACGTATCTCTTCCCTCAATGCATGTCGCGCTTTCACCAAGTGCTCTTGAAATAGTCAAAAATTGTACTTTATCACCCATTCGATAAAAAAAGTCCGCAAAGCCGCCGCGCTCACCTGATGTAATAAAAATAATTAGCTGTTCAAATAAATTTGGCAATATTACTGAAACCTCTCTTCGGACATCCAAATCTAAGGCACCTGCAGGAGAGTCAACCACAAACGGAAGCTCATATGAAGAAGCTTCAAACATCGAACCTAGGAATGAATAGGCAATAGCTAGAGTTTGACCTACACTTGCCCCTGACTTATTTTTGAGTGACAAATGACCATCAATTTTTTCAACATGAATTGATTCTGTACGTATAATACTGGAAATTTTCTCGTTGGTGTTCTGTTTAATCTTTTCTTTTAATTTTTTTAATGCCTCTTTTTCTATTAGCTCGAGGTACTGCTTCGTTTTGGCAGCTTTTTTCGATAAATTAACAGTACCGGTTGCTTCTTCAAGTCTTTTCTCTGCTTCTGCTAACTTTTCTCTACAAAGTGGGATGTTCTGATCATACTCCAAATTTGTCTGTTCGGCTTTATCTTTTGTTATCATTTTTTTTAGCGTAGTAGATAAATCATGAATTGCAATTTCAAGCGTTCTCTGTTCTTGCTCAAGTTGTTCAAGCTCTATATCCCCCGCTTCTTTGCGCTTCGTTTGAAGCCTATCCCAGTCACTTGTAATTGTGTATCTTTCAGTAATACTTTGTTGCAGCCCATCTACCTCATCTTTGATATCAACATTATATTCCAAACTTCTAATTGATAACTTAATCGCATTAACAACACTGATTTGATCATCGGCTAAGTAGTCCTCTGACTTTTCTAAGATAAAATGTCGATGCTCTTCTTCGATTTGACGTCCGCAGACGCAAAATGGTTGATTTGAAAGCTCCTCAAAAAACTGCTTTGACATTGTTTTCGGTAATTTAAGTTGTTGCATTTTTTGGGATAGGGATTGAAGCCGCTCAGGGATGGCGTTACTTAATAAAAAGGGACTTCGAAATGCATCTAGAATAGCTTGTGTTTTTTCAGCAATATCAATGTCGACTTTTTTCTTCTTACTCTCCAGTTCTTCTGCTTCGACCCGAAGATTGTTATCAGCTTTAATATGTTCGGAAACTTTAGTTCTGATGGCCTCACTTCGTTTTCGTTTTACTTGCAGTTCAAGCTCTAACTTCCCCTGTAGTTCCAGCAGCTCGCCAAGTTTGATGCTGACTTTTTCTTTATCCGTTCTTAATCTGTTTAGTCCTTGTTCTGTTTTAGCCGATGTATTCTCCGACTTTTGTTGCGCATGATCGACAATATTTTTAATTCGTTGACTAAGCATGGAGATGTAATTCAACTGATATAAATATCGAATAGCATCCTCTGCTTCACTTTTGTTACTTTGAAGAATGCTTGTTGCCCATTCTCCATCAAAAATAAATCTTTTTACAAAATCAGTGGTAAAGATATATTTAGCTTTGCTAACTAGATTGTGCCCATCATCAAGTCCGCCTTCATCTCCTACCCTTGATGTCTTATATTCAGCTCTACCTTGTTCATAATTTAAACGCAAGAGAATCACAAACCTCTGGTTATCTATCATCAACGTTGCTTTAAACTCTCCTACTCTAACAAGACTGCCTGGAGGTTTAAATTCTCGTACTTCACTTGAGGACCAGTTTGTAGCCTGCCCATCAAAAACTGCTCGTAACAATGTAATAGTTGTAGTTTTTCCGGTACCATTTGGCATCATCAAGAGAGTAGTAGAATATGGAACCCCGACATGGTTAACAAGAGAAATCTCAAGATCATTGACACCGCGTATTCCTTTGTATGACCATTCTATTATGCGAACTTTCATGTGATTACCCCACTTTCAAATCTTTACCAAGTCAATCACATCGTGTATATCGTCGTCACTGTATGAATTATTAATATAATTGTAGATAAGTTGTTTTAAACGTTGTTTAAATTCCTCATCTTCTTCTGCCTGACCGAGTATTATCTCAATTGCTTCATGAAGTTCATTATTATTTCGCATACTAACGCTCCCTCTTTATGCTTGAAAGTTCCGTCAACCATATTCGACGTTGTTCATCTGTCGACAATTTATCGGGATCTTGTTCTGAATCTTGGTCGCTCACACTTATAAAATCAAGTACGCTGGCACGTTTACTTGGCGAGTTTGGATCCAATCTCAAGCTTCGGCCAATCCTTTGAATCGTTTGGATCTTGGCCTTATCTGCAGAGAATAGAAGGATGTTACTCACAGAACTAATATCAATGCCCTCAGATATTCGCTTACTTGTAATGAGGCAGTTCAGTTCCCCTGAACTAAAGCGGGTTAAATTATTTCGATGATCATCCCCATAATAAGTATGGTAGTTTGGTTCATATTGAATCAGAATGTTTTGCACATCTAATCCAAATTCTTTCGTTTCCACGAAAATAATGGAACGATTTAGCACCTCACGATGGTTCTTGAGAAATGTACGGAAAACAGGAAGTTTTGCTAGAGAGACTTTCTTTACCCTAGCAATATTTCGGTAAAGTTCCTCGTCGCTAACGTGCTCGCCCATTTTTCTACGTGCATTATGAGCCGCGATTAAACGCTTAATATCATTTTTATCTTCTTGCGTCATTTCGAATTCCAGAGGGACATAATCAAATTCACATAAAATTCCCCTGCGAATTGCATCTTCAATTTGAAACCGGAAGATAACCTCGCCTATTTCTTCAAGCAAAAATTGATTGCCTTCCTCATCATATTCGCGTTCTGGAGTCGCACTTAACCCGAGTCGATATTTAAAAGGTTTGATTTTCCCGCTAAGTCCAGCGATGGAAGAAGGAGAACCAAGACCATGCACCTCATCACATATAATGATGCTTTTTTCAAGATTAGTTGGATTACGGCCGAAAAACTTTATTGCATCAGCCAGAAATTCTCTTGATACAACTAATGCGGAATTAATCGGAGCCAAAGTGAAGGCAGACAGCTCCTTATGGGAAGAATAAAATCGAAATAGCTTCATCTTGGTCCATTTTCTGACTTCGTCACACCATTGGTCAAGTAGATCCGTTCCATCAACCGATATAATAACACTGTTAATTTTATTTTGTTCAAGTAGCTTATTAACAATCGTCAAGGATGTTCTTGTCTTTCCAGTACCAGTCGCCATTTCCAAAATACCATTTCCATTTTTCAAAAAAGTGGCTACTGCTTCATCCTGATGACGCCATTTGTTCTCTATTTGATAAGTTGCTCCTGTCTCAACAATACCACTGGCACCCACTTCATCATTTTCCTTTGGATGTTTATTTGAATAATGAAAATCTGTAGGAGATAACTCAATTAATTGCTTCCTAAAAGCATCTGGGAACTCATACGTTTTCATTGTCTTAAAATCGCCATTCCAAAGTCGTTCAAAATATTGCTTCCGGGATTTCGCTCTATTGGACACTCCCGCATCCCAGCTTCCATAAACCTCAAACGATTCCAAATTGTGGAACCATCCCCCGATTGATTCATTATTCGAGCCAAAAAAAACAACGAAATCATTTAACCGATCAGAGAAAACTCCAATTTTGTCATGAAAAATTCCGAGTGGCGTTTGTTCACGAATTGCCGATAAATCAGGCATTGTGATTCGAATGTCCAATCGACCGCACTTGATTAACCAGAAGAGATTTGCCACATCGTAATTGTGGCGTCTTGCATAAAATTCATCGTATAATGACTGCAAATGCTCTTGTAACCATTCCCGCTCTTCATACCCTGAACGGATAAGCTCTACATCTTCTGGCGTTAATCTCGCACTGGTAATGAGACGAATCTTACCGCCCTTACGGATAAATGGCTCCAACCCACTTTTGATACATGTATAAATAGATGAATTAAAGAAACCCGCGGCGCGATCATAGGTATTTGCGTTCTCTAGACACGGTATATAGAATTCATCGATTAGATTATCTTCCCCGGTTATGTATTGTTCCTTTAACTTCACTTGTCTTAAACTCAAAACGCCTCACCTCTGTTACCGCTTTTATATTGCTAATTCGACATATCCCAATAAATCCCTGCATTATTGAATAGCCTTAAAAGTGCAATAGGCATCTTGAATCATTTGTACTGCTTCTATAAGCTCGTTTTCTGTTGTATCTTTCCCAAATGAAACCCGAATTGTATTTCGAATCTCATCTCTGTTCAGACCAATCGATTCAAGCACATGGGAAGGTTTTGCTGAAGAACAAGCCGATCCTGTAGAAATCGATAATCGGTCAGCCAATGATTTAATCATTAACTCGTTATTGACCCCTTTAACGGTTACGCTTATAATACCGGGTAATCGGCTTTCTTGAGGACCGTTTATTTTATACTCCATACCGCTTACTTCAAAAAGTGTTTTAAGTTTTAATAATAAATCTTCCATCTTTTTTTGCTGGTCTATCATCGTGTGCCGAGCAATGAATGCTGCCTGCCCCATTCCAACGATATTATGCACAGCCAATGTACCGCCGCGCAGTCCCATCTCCTGGTCTCCACCATGTAAGAGAGGGGTTATGCGAGGATATATTCCATTTTTGTTCCGTTTCAAAACTGCAGCACCAATACCCTTGGGACCATAAAATTTATGTGCAGAAAAACTGATTAAATCAACCTCAAGTATCTTAAGGTTGACTGGTATTTTACCAACGACTTGTGTTGCATCGGTATGAAAAAGGACTCCTTTCGAACATGAACGGAGTGCCTTTCCAATTTCATAGATGTCCTGGAGAGATCCCAACTCATTATTTCCCCATGCTAAAGAAACAAGAATAGTCTCTGCTGTTAATTGTCCAATTAAATCGTCCAATCGAATGCAACCATTTTTGTCAACATCCAAATAAGTAACTTTCCAGCCTCGTTGTTCCAAAAAACGACAAGTTTCTAAAACAGAACTATGCTCAATACGACTCGTAATAATATGATTTCCGTGAGTCCTCCTAAGATCTGCTACCCCTTTAATAATAAAATTATTGCCTTCAGTTGCACCCGATGTAAATACAATCTCATCGTCACGGCAACCAATTAACTCTGCAACCTGACGCCTTGCATCGTCCGTTGCTTTTTTAGCATCAAGAGCATAGGAATAATATTTGCCATGCGGATTCCCAAAATGCTGTTCGATATAAGGCCACATTGCCGTTGCAACCTCTTTATCAATGGGTGTTGTTGCAGCGTAATCCAAGTAGATCATCTTAACTCACCGCCATATTCGAAAGCTGTAATACGAATTTTTCATAGTTCCCAGCATAATTATAGATATCATTTAGAAGGGGAACCCCCCGCTCTAAGTGAGCTTTAAAGTAGAGTGGGAAATAATCTTCATCAGATAAATTCTCACCGGAATGTTGTATAATAAGAGCTTTATAAATAGCATCATACTCCCCTGTCAAAGTGACGCGGTTAAACTCTAATCCGTTCTGGTCTCGATGCAAACTAATATCGATTGGATTTGAATCCATTAAGGAGACCGAGATCGCAAGACGCGCTAAAACATTAGGTTGTAAATTCACGCTATTTTGCAATACTTTGATTTGTTCCTCAGCTTTTTTGGAAGTTCGTAATCTAAAATTCATTTTAAGCACCTCTTCGCTTTACCCATGTGATTCCAGTCTCTTCAGAAAAAGATATTTCATATACTTTGGACAATGAATGCGTCAAATGCTGTATTTCCGCATCAGAGATTTCAGAATCTGTTGCTAGAACAATAGTTTGAAACTTCGTGTTTGCTAGAAAGCTTTTAACAATAGCCTCTCGATGTTTTAGGTCCAGTCTCCCTAGTAAAGTATCTAAAACCAGCGGCATTTGTCTTCTAGATACAATCATGAACGCTTGTATAATTGCTAGCAAAAATAATTGACGTTCGCCTGCGGACATTAACTCAGGTAAGATTTCAATATTCCCCATACCTTGCATACTTAATTGAAATGACTCTGGGTCAATATAAAGGGATTTCACATAATCACGTTTCTGAAGCAATTTTGCAAATTGGTTCTTAATTTCATTAGATAGTTCTGTGACTTGTTGTCGAAGTGACCGCGTTTGAAAATCAATCATTAAATTTTGTATTCTCTCCGCCAACTTAAAGGTGCTTTCCTCGCGTTGCGAATCATTTACTTTTTGAATTATACGCTCTCTCTGCAATTTATATTGATCAAGCAATTCAATTACTTTATTTGCTTCTTCTTGATAAGATAACAACATAGTCATATCTTTAGAGATTTCTTCGTTATATTTTTCCGATTCATCCCATGTATTTTTTAAAGCTGATTCTGTCAAGCTTTTTTCAAGCTGCTTTCGAAGTGATTGAATTTCTGATGTACAGACTGAAATGGTTTTAAACCATGATTTGAACTTCTTTTCAGTATATTTTTTTGATTGAATATCCAAATTTTGTAGCCTCAATAACTCGGCCATAGTTAAATCATGGATATGTGGATTATCGACTTTCCCAGCTAAATGATTGACCATAAATGAAAGAAAAGAGTCTAGCTCTTCAGAATTTGCTGTCCCCGTATCTTTGCTCACCCATTCTTTTATCATTTGTTCTTTTTGTTCAGCGATTACCGTATAGGCCAATTTTATAGCACGGTTGTTTTGTTCATGTAATGCTGTTTGCAATGTACGTGAAAGAAGATTACCGAGCATTTGAAAAGGAAGGCGTTCCGCAATAGCAGTCTTAATTTGCTCGTTTGTTTTTAAGCGTATATCCTCTTTCTCTTTAATAGCCAACTCAATCTTTCTACGTTCCTCAGCCATAAGTCCCCCATTTACTCGGAACTCATTTAACAAACTCTCTCTCACTTGTTTCTTCTCTTCAATTTCCTTCTCCTTATCACTTATCAAAGCGAATAATCGGCTTCGTCGGTCTTCATATTGATCGATTTCTTGACGAATTGTACGAAGCATCTGTTCCTCTGCTTCCATTTTTTTAAGCAATTCTTCTTTATTGAATGTATTCCCTAGGTCTTCCCGTAACTTATCGATTAAGTCTAGTCCAAACATGTTCATTGAACCTTCTTGGAGTACCGTCGAAAAGTCAGCATTTCTCAAAATATAATCTATACGCTCCCCGTCGAAAAAGAAAAACTGCATCATGGAGGGCGGAATAACAGAACGAATCCGTTCTTCAACTTCAAAGATTTCCGCTTGATGCAATTCTTTACCTTCGCGGTAGATTACAACAGTTTCATTCAATTTCCCAATCAAATCGATTCTCCATTGACGTTCTAACTGGATTGTTTCGGTTATTCGACCTGATTTCCAACGAAAAACGATTTTGACATCAAACTGTCCTTCTGGATTTTCTTTCCTTGCAAGGCGATTTTGTCGTTGCTTTACGAGGGATTGGTATTTCGGTGTCATACTCTTTAGTCCTAATGAAAACGGTCCATATATTCCAAGTTGAATAGCCTCTAGTAATGTTGTTTTTCCTGCCCCATTATGACCCATTATCAGCACAACAGGACGATCTTTTTCGGGTTGGAGGTTAAATACATGCCGCCCCATAAATGGGCCAAAATTATTTAGTTCAATTTGTGTGATAATCATTCCAACACTTCCTCATAAGAACCAATGTGTAGCCACTGTTCCCTTAATATAGAAATCATTTCTTTAGTCATCCCATGTCTATACGAATATCCTAGATTTTTCCACTCCAAAAAGAGCAGCCTTTGAACGATTTCGTATGGAACCTCATATTGATTACATAATTCCTCAAGAAGTTTTAATTGATCATGAGAGAGAATTTCTCTTTCAGAACCGGACCACTGAAGCTCTTCATTAAAAATATTCTTGTAGATATCCAAAACGCTAAGTTCCCAATCTCCCGCCGCCAGCCAAATTTCTTGGATTTTATAAAGCTCCTCCAGAGAAATCAATTCGTAGGTCTGACCTTCAGGTGTTCGGACTTGCTTCTGGGTTTGAAGAAGTTCACTAAGTATTTCTTTCCTTGCCTCCAAAGTAAACGGCCCTAACCCAATTTGATCTGGGGCGGTATAGTATACCGTACCATTCATTCTTTTCTTTTCGCGGCGATTCGAATCATCTCTAATTTCGACTAACCAATCACGGTAAATGAGCAAGGGTTCTAACCAATCCTGCCCATTTTGAATAAAACCACTTAGTGCTTTATCTTCTGTCACTACAGTACAAGTCCAACATCCAAACCTGCTGTTTCCACACGATGGGGTGGACTTATCAATGACTAATGGGCACTCACTATTTGAATTCTGATACATAGCAAGTAATTCATTATTATCACTTCCCCACGGCGAAGACACCTGAAGTAAATATGTCCATACATCATCTGTTGTAAAATCTCGAATCGGAGCATATACGTAGGCATTGGATAGTGTAGAATGTCTGCTCAGTAAGCGACCTTGTACTGAATGCTTATTCATCGTTTGTGCTCTGGAGGAACTTTCAGCAGAACGAACACCTAACACCATAATGACTTCTCCGAATTCAGAAACCTTTTCAAGGATAAAACGATTGGCCGGGTCTATTTTCATCCGATCCGTACACCATCTAAATTTTTGCCTTGGAGCTGGATATCCTCTGCCGATCATGTTGACCCAAAAAGTTTGATCAGTTAACGGCTTTACCTTATGCGTCGTAATTGGTAGTCCTTTTTGCATCGCAGATTCTTCAATCAAGCGTAACGTGTTATTGATGTAGTCAATAATTAAGGGTGTTTCAACAAGTGTATCCGAAGAAATGACATAAATAGGTTTATGCAATTCCTGTCGTGATGCTAAACGTTCTAATGCAGTAAATATTAATTGTACGACTGCAGTTGAATCTTTCCCGCCGCTGTATCCAATCACCCAGGGACGATCATCTTCCATGTATAAATTCTCTATCTCATGATACACATCTGTTAAATTAAATAGATTAGTTAGATTTATCAATTGCTGCTCACTTCCTTTTGGAACTTGCTTTCATATTTCATATCTTCATCATCTAGAGAAATGTCCATCTTACTCTTAATATAGGAAGAAGTTAATCGAATCGCTTCTAGATTATTTGTTATACGTCCTGCACTAGATATAGCTCGTCCTACCCAATCGCGGTTGGATTTAGACCAATCGATTTGCGTCAATAATGAGAGTTTCGTGAAATGCTTATCTCCAAAATCATAATATAGTGCCGCTCCAATGAGACCCATAGCCTCAACAAAAACACTGTAACCTATGATGTAATTCTTGCGAAGTTTTGGAGCGGTGAGTTCTCTCTTTTGAATCATGTTCCATTCCGGAACTTGTTGACTCAATGCTTCCCAGAAAGAAATCGCTGTCGTTACTTCATCTGAATCAATATTTTGTCCCTTTGTTTTTCGTAATAAGTTTTTTAAAGTGTTGTAGATGCTACTCAATGTAAACAGTTTTGGTGATAGCATAGCTAGAGTTGGTGATTCAAAATCAGTGAAATGACGTAAAAACGTGAGACTTTGAACAACATCCTTGGTTACAATTGATAAAGGGTCACGAAAATCATATAAAATCCCAATTGAACGAGTAGTATTAACGGCGTGTTTATTCAAATCTGCGAACATCTGCTGACTCCGCTGTAAACCCGCATCATAGAAGAATACAACTGATATCGTTTCTTCCCCAAGTTCGGGCCTTAATTTTAATGCTTCTTCGATTGCTGCCCTACGGTGCTGGCCGTCATTGATCAGAAACCTTGAGCCCATAGGTATGACCAGTTGCCCTAATTCAGATGAATCACCTGAAGATACAAAAGTTACCTCGCCGTCAATTGATGCAGTGAGTGAAGAAAAGACATAATCAGTTACGTTATCCACAATATACTGTGTAATACTTGGGATTCGAGATCTATTTAATACACGTTGAGCCCTATATTCAGGTGGAACCTCTTCTTCATCGAAGAGGAAAATTTTAGGTATCAATTTCAAAGGACACATCGCAATGTAGTATTCTCGTCCAGCTTGAATACCGCGAATAGCAGGAAATGAATACGTGAAGGCTTGTGATAAATTCATACGTTTTTCCTCCATACTACGTACGTAAAAACAGATATATACATTATAACTTTTAGCATTGGGATTGAAAAGTAGTATGATAGGAAAAAATAAAACCACCAAAATTGGTGGCCAGTTACGTTTGCTATTCTATAGGGTTAAGTAAGAATGCTTCGATTAAAGATCAGTTTCGGAAAATGTAGGGAAAAATCTGTAGTTCTCTGAGTATTTTCGAATATCCTCATGTTTTACCCCCGGTAAAACAACATTTGCTAAGTCCTCATTTGGAAGTTGTGCGTCGAGATTTCTTATTTCTCTGATTGTAAGACTTGGAACCTCTATAAAAAAGGGTGATTCCTCCATTTTTATATACGGAAGTCGGAAGAATCCGCATTTTTCAAACCTTTCCTTTTCTCCTTCTTCATAAAATATACCCCCGAAAGTCATCATTCTTGCACCATCAGAGTAGTGAAAATTGAAAAGTTGTTGAAAGATAAATTTATTACCATTTCTTCTTGGGAAATTCCTTGTATTAATTGTCTCAATTATCTTATCCAAAATAATTCTTCTTGTTACCAAAGCAGCTTTCCAATTCTCACAGTCATCTTCTTTAATATAATGAGGAATATTATTTAAACTTTTCTTCATTATATGATAAGCTTGGTTTGGGCGATAATGTGCATTACAAGTAAACACCACTACGGATCCTGATGTAATATTAGAAAAAATCGTATTCACATCTGTTAGTACGTCTTCATTAATTTGAGTATCGTAATCTAACCATATTATACTTTTGTAATCCCATTGGAGAGTTGGGAGTATTTCTTGAGATAACCCGAATTGCATTTCAATGCAATTAAACGGTTTATTAAATTCAAATCTTTCTTGATTTGCAACATCCTTTTCTATGCTAATCATGTTAGTAATACCTAAATTTTTATGAAACAAGATAAAGTCACTGAAAAATGTTGACCCAAATCCGATATATCTGTAAGTCTCAAGAGCAGCAAATTCATCTAATTTCCTAAAAGATTCACATAACATTTTACGTTCAATCGCCTTAGAGGGACGAATACTGTAGTTAATTCTTTCGTAACTCGATAATTTCTCTGTTACTTCCTCCATCTACTTGCACTCCATTCGATAAAAGTATTCAAATGTCTTTTCTCCTAGCTCTTTTAGACTTGTGACATTTAAAACACTTTTAGCTTTTTCAATCTCTGCAATAGGTTTGTTATATTGAATCTTTTGCGTCAGTGGTTTCCTAATTATTTTTAATTTCGGGGATTGAAACACTGGTTTTAGAACATTAATATCAATTGTTGATATTCTTTGTGTTGGCATTGTCTCTAATTTTTCAGTGTAATTCATTTCAGTTTCATATTCGGTTTCTTCGTTATCTCCATATGGATTATCTTTAATTTTCTTCAAGAAGTCCGTAACTGGTCTCATTATATTTAACATTTTTTGTTGGGCATAGCGAAACAATTTTGAGTCACTATCTATACCATTTTTGGTAGTATTCCATGGCAAGAGCTCAGACTTAATTGCATCAAAAAAAATATAACCTCTAAACATTGCATAAGTGTTATGGAATAAATTATGTCCGTTGCCCCAACCAGTTAACTCACTTTTGTCAGCTTCAACTAATAATCTTCCATTACAGTAAATATACCATCCAGCCTCTTGCGGAGTTCCTCTTTTCGTCATACCTGCATAAATCCTTATATTCACACCATTTACTTCTTCTTCAACGTATGCCGGCTTCAATTCATCTGAAAAATATAACTCGACTGGTACATGTTCAAGTAAAATTCCATTAATATATATTCTTAGACCTTTCTCTATTACTGTTTCATGAGAAGTCCTTACCTCTTTAATTAAGTTAGTAATAAAAGAGTTCGTATTAAATTGCTCTGCGGTATTTTCATTTAACTTACTGACATAAATAGACGTTCCATACGGCTGCTGTT
The DNA here is from genome assembly GCF_056120505.1 of Paenibacillus sp. sgz302164. NCBI lineage: Bacteria > Bacillati > Bacillota > Bacilli > Caryophanales > Paenibacillaceae > Paenibacillus > Paenibacillus sp. sgz302164. Next base: position 65,953 of record NZ_JBVYOL010000020.1, read on the forward strand.
GTGAACTCTCATCTAATTCTGAAAATTCTAATGTCCATTCTTTCTTTTGCTTCCATTCATCTATGTTAATATCAAGTTTAAATCTGGACTTTTCACTTATTGATTGAATCAGAATCAACTTCCCCATCTTAAATAAAGCTCTCTTCATCCCAACACCAAATCTACCTACAGAATGTGGTAAATCGGGTGCATCATCAGGCCTACCGAATCTAAAAGCATAATTCCTAGCAATGTGAGAAGAGAATCCCCCACAGTTATCTTCAATTTCAAATCTCTCATTATCCGCTTTAATCTTTATGTATAAATCGGAATAGTCTCCAGAAGGTCGTAGTTTAATTGCTCCATCAACACTGTTATCTATTAGATCTTGAATTGCATTAATTAACGGGATATCTTTAACAAGCATATTTATAAAAAATTCCTTTGTAGGTTCTGCATTTATTTCATTTTGCTTAAACTCCACTGATACTCCCCCTCAATAATCATCCGACAATCGCCTTTAACAGATCAGGAATTTCATCATGATCTTCAAACCAAACAATTCGGATACCCAACTTTTCAAAAGAACGTTCTCTGGACAAATGAAAATCATCAAGAAAAGCATTTAATAATTCAGATGATAGTCCACTAGTGAGTTCTTTAAATTGATCTTCTTCAACTTCCAAATCTAACCTTTGCATAAGAGCGAAGTGCTTTACTTTATTTGAATTTCTTCTCGAGGAAATGTCCAGTATCCGCCTCATATTAGGATCACTCATCGAAAGTCCAATAAATAAACAAACATTTTCCTTTAATACATGCATCTGAGTAATATTTGACCAAGAATAAGCATCAGTATAAACGGTATGGTATGCCTGTTCACTAAAAACAATTAAATTCCCCTCAATATCATCATATTTATTTTCATTCTGAGGTAGATAACCATGAACATGAAAAATAGGCAGTACATTAGGATTAATCTCATCATCTTCCTTAAAAACAGGCATATGGTCAACAGGAACTTCAGCCAAGTGCTGCTCTAATAAATCATCATAGTTGAATGTAACGACAGAGCGTATACGATATTTACCACGATGATTGCATAGTTTAGCAAGCCATACTAGTGTTCCCGATGAGTATGCCCTTCTTCGCCTACCGTAAAGAGCTTCCCTGATATATTTCGATATTGCTGAACGGGAATTTATTGTTGATTCTAAGAAAAAAGCATTAATTATAGGAGATTCATCTCGAAGTTTACTGAGCAAATTGGCCATTAACTGCTTATCTGTTTCATTTACAGAAGCAGTGCATAATTTCCCACCAAATTTTTTATTACTCATCTGTCTTACAACTGCATCATTCAATTTCTCTAACAGTGCGTCCCAACTGGGGAATCCGGCAGACGTGGAAACACCTGCACCTAAAAAAAGTGATAATTGATCACGTTGAAATACATTACGAATTTGATCGATGTACTCTTCTCTTTTTATTTTCCAATCAGGTTGTGGGTCAATCGGTTTGACAAAAACACTCTTATCTTCTTGTGGCAAGAGAGCATACTTATCACCGAGTTTTTCAAAATACCTCTTCCTCGCAGCTTGAACTCCAACATAACCTTTCATATGACGTCTAATTGCTTGAGTAAGAACACCTATCTCATTGGCAGTATTAAATTGATACCACCCGTTTTTATGAATCACTTCAAGTATTTCCTCAGGGCGAGCCGGTCTCCCCAACTCTTTTACTGCAAGTATAGCCGCATCATATATCTTCATAGTTCAAAACTCCCGTTTCTCGATTCCATTGATCGCTATCTATTGAACTGAAAATTCGACAAAAAGGGATGTTTTCCTCCTTTTGGAAAGTCGCTTAGAAAAAAACCTCTTACAATCATTACTGCTATTATTCGAAAAATGTCGTTCATCATTTCTATATTATACTATTGGATGCAGATACCTTATGCATTTATTTGTCAATCTCAAACCTAGCAAGGAGATGATTCAAATGCCAGCAAATGTCGAAACCATGTTCTACGTAAGAGAAGTCCCTTGGCACGGACTCGGCAATCGAGTTGAACATGCTCTCAGTTCAGAAGAAGCGTTACAAGCGGCCGGACTCGATTGGACAGTCATCCAAAAATCGATTCAAACCGAGGATTACGCCGAGATTCCCGGCTACAAAGCTAACATCCGAGCAACCGACCAGCGGTTGCTCGGTGTCGTTACGGACAGATATAAGATTGTCCAGAATCACGAAGCATTTGCTTTTGCCGATGAATTGCTGGGTAAAGGCGTACAATTCGAGACGGCAGGAAGTCTTCAAAACGGCAGGAAAGTATGGCTGCTAGCCAAACTGTCGGAGAACTACATTATTACCGGTGACCGAATCAGTCCGTACATGGTTTTCTCCAATAGTCATGACGGCAGTGGTAGCATCAAGGTAGCTATGACGCCGATTCGTATTGTTTGTCAGAATACCTTAAACCTTGCCCTTACCAGTGCTAAGCGGATTTGGACGACGATTCATACCGGCAACATTCAATCCAAGCTTGATGAAGCCCGGAAGACCTTGCTCTATGCTGAATTATATATGGACAAGCTGGGAGCAGAAGTCGACCGACTGCAAAGAATTAAAATGCTTGATTATAAAATTCAGGAATACATTGAGCTTTTAATACCATTGCCAGAAAATGCGACGAAATTGCAAGAAAAGAATGTTCAACAGCTACGTGACGATTTACAGGCAAGATATTTCGAGGCTCCAGATCTTAGCCATATTAGTAAGAATGGCTATCGCTTTATCAACGCCGTCTCAGACTTCGCCACCCATGCCAAGCCACTCAGAGAAACCGCATCATATAAGGAAAATTTGTTTCTACGGACCATGGAGGGCAACCCGCTCATCGACAAAGCTTATGAAATAGTCCTGGCTTCAGCCTAATTACATTCTACAGTTGAATTGACCATTTACCGTCTTTGGAGGTTATGGAATGACAGATCAATCACCGCATGATATCAAGTTACTGCTTGCGAACTCTCTTTGCGAAAAGCCCGGCAGCTACATCATGGAACAGCTTTTCTCCTTATTTCCCAAGACGGAAGACTTGATCGACGCAACCGAACAAGAACTTACTTCAATCAAGGGGATTGGACGAACGAAAGCACGGCAAATTCTCGCCGCGCTTAAATTAGCTCAAACGCTAACCGTAGCTGCTCATCCCTCTTACAAGGTCTCTTCCCCAGCCGATGTCTACAAGCTTGTCGAACCGGAGCTGCGTTATGTAAGAAAAGAACATTTCATTTGTTTGTTCCTCAATACAAAGAATGTCGTCATCACCAAGGAGCTGATTGCCATCGGAAATCTCAATGCATGTATCGTTCATCCGAGAGAAGTGTTCCGTCAGGCCATCAAACGTTGCAGTGCTTCAATCATTTGCGTACACAACCATCCCAGCGGCAATCCCGAACCAAGCCCCGAAGACGTAGAAATTACGAAACGATTGACGGCCGCGGGAACGATTATCGGAATCGATGTGCTTGATCACGTCATCATCGGCCATCAGCGTTACATAAGTTTAACGGAGCGAGGGTTAATGTCCGCCGTACATTAACCCTTGCTTTTTATTTTCGTGAGGTGAACATAGATCTATGCCAACAGCCTTGAAATTTCATGCAAACATTCTGGTTGAAACCGAAAGTCTATCTTACGAACAGTGGATCGACTGTTGGCGCGGCGACATTGAAGGTTCCGATCTTGCTGCCATATGCGGAATTTCTAAATGGCGTACTCCGACTCATGTTTACTTGGAAAAGTTAGAAAAAGCAACAGAAGAGCGAAAGAGTGAAGCGGCAGAATGGGGAACACGATTAGAGCCATTAATTGCTGATAAGTTTGCCAGTGGACATCCGGAATGGGCAATCACAGAGAAGAAAATTATTTACTGCCATCCCGAACTTCGTTGGGCATTAGGTAATCTTGACCACATGATTATATTGTCCCAAGCCCGGCCGCGGCATTCTTGAGATTAAAACTGCAAGTGAATATATTCGTCATGAATGGGATGACGGAAATATTCCCGATCACTATTACGTCCAATTGCAGTGGTATCTGTTCGTTACCAAACTTGATTGGGGTTATTTCCCACTCCGATTAGCGGGAACAAATACCGGGAGTATGAGGTTGAGTGTGATGACGCTGATCGATCAACTTGTCCGGCTGGCCGGTGACTTTTGGCATCATTAAGTGCTTGCCCTAATCTGTCCGCCGGTTGACGGCTCGGGTGCGTGCGTTAAGCTGCTTTTTCGTCTATACGCTGAAGTAGACAGCAGCACGTTCCTATCGATGAAATCGGACGTATCGAGACATACTTCAATCACAAACAGCAGCTCCGCATTTTGGAGACAACGATTGCAGAAATCGAAAACCACTTCAAGTTCCTGTTAGATACTCACGAAATCGTAATTTCCAGAAATCACAAGCTAAAATGGTAAAATCGCAGCCGAACCGGTGTGGACAGCAAGCTACTCAAGGAACTACATCCCGGTGTTTACGAGGATTGTCTGAAGATAATCCGTTTCCGGCAATTTAGCATTAAAAAGGTGGCGGGGCATCATGGCGAATGAAAACGGAACCCTATTTGAGCAATTAAATGCCCCATTCCCCTAATCCGAATATCAGTATGACCATTTCAGGGATCACTGCCATATCTCTGGGCAATCCGTTACACAGCGCTTAAACGAGATTCTTGGCGTTGGTTATTGGAAATATGAAGTGTTACAACACACCGAAAAAATCGTTCAGGACCCGAACGGCAAAAATTCGAGCGTGAGGATTTATGTACAGTTCAGCTTCTATAACACCGAGTTGCAGGAATGGATTACGTTTATCGATGTAGGCAGCGAGCAGATCAAGTCCGGCATGAACGAAGGAGATGCAACCAAAAGCACGATCACCGACGAGATGAAGAAGTGCGCCAGCCGAATTGGAATAGCCAGCGATATATACAAAGGTATGATCCGGTGGGACAAGCAGCGGCAAACGATCCTCGTACCCGATCATTATCAGCAGTATTATCAAGAAAAAGGATGATCGAAAGAAGCCTCTACTTCCCCTCGTTCTTCAGAAAGTCATCGTACCACGAAAAAAGCGGAGCTTACGGATAAGCTGAAAAGCAAGCCCTCCGCCGTTCAGCAAAAAATCAAAGCGGCGTGGCATGAACTGGCGAGAAGCCTCGATAGACTGGACGAATGGTACGCCAAGAAACAACAGGAACACGTTACCGACCCGCAAATGTTGAACGTGCTTCTAAAAAAGATAACTGAAAAAAGAAGCGCGGCGAGCGCAAAAAGATACATTCAGACGGTCAGATTTCAAATCTGGCTGTTTGCTATTTTTATAGAAGAGAAGTGATGACGAGATGTTCACCGGAACAAAATATTTAACCCAAGGTATTCGAACCAGCGTTCCTGTTTTTCTCCAAAACATTTTGTGGCATATGATCGAAACGATGGAAGTCGGCCATAAGGATTACTTGCAAGTCTTTCAGTTGGAAGGTGTTTATGAAGAGGGAAGGCTTAAGCAAAAAGTCATACATACACAGGAAGAGCCAATTTATCGTAAGGAGTATACATTGTCTACGAAGAAAATTGTATGTAAAAAAATATTTGTTATTGATGATAGGACTCACTGCACAATGCTACTTGCCGAAGAATATTAATTAGGGATTTCAGGCGCAAGCTTTCGCAGTCAAAATATATATTATAGTCTAGACATCATGCTAGATGATGGTCACCATTAAAGGGGGAGGAACGTATAATCCCCCTCTTTCTATTTTTTATCTTTAAACCATAACAATTGCTTCACGAAATTGTAGATATCCCCCTGTTCCTCTTCCGTTCTTCCCTTAAGCTCATAGGCGATCTTCTCAATAAAAGATGAATCTGCCTTTTCCGCAACATCTTTATCAAACTGGAAAATCTCTACAAGCTCAACATCTAACGCAGTTGCTATCTTTTCTAAGCTGACAATTGTCGCACTCTTCTCACCACGCTCAACCTGACCAATATAGGAAGTGTTCATTCCTGCTTTAAACGCTAATTTCTCTTGGCTTAAATCTCTACGTTGTCGTAAAGCTCTAATCCTTTCACCTACGAGAATGACAACATTACTCACAAATCCCACCTATCTTCCATACGCTTATATGAAAACGATAGACGGAATAAAAATTAGCAACAACGCCCTATAGACGCTATATTTAATAGTTACTATAGTCATTGAATTTAGATGTCGAATTTCATATACTTGTAGTAAATCATGGAAAATGAGGTCGCAATCTGTAGAGATTGCAACTATGGTCTCTCACAAGAAGCATGATTTATTACAAAGAAAGGGGACGATAAAATGAAAGCAATCGGCATCTTGCTCGTAATCGTGGGCCTTGCTGGGATCGCAATGGGATGTGCTATGTTTGGGGATATAGGTGTTGCAGCTATGATCGGAGCAACTTCAGCACTACTATCTGGTATCGGTTTTCTACTTAAATCTCGGAAAACTAGCTCCTAACAATTGTCGTAACAAACCACTTCTACTTATCACAGAGAGGAGTACATAATGAAAATAATTGGCATTCTGCAACTGATAATTGGAATTACAGGAATTGCAATTGGAAGCACTATGCTAGGAGATATTCGTGTTGCCGCAATGATCGGAGCAGTGTCCGCCTTACTTTCCGGCATTGGGTTCTTGCTTCCCGAAAAAAAGACAACGAGAATCAGTAAAAAAATGAAGTACAGCCTAATCATTACAGCTACCTGTATCGTACTGCTTCTAGCTATTGGATTGATTTTAAGCAATCAAAATAGCCGCGTGGTTAGTCGAGACGAGCTCTTGACCTCGGAACAGTTCGAACAACTTTATACGAATGCAAAACCGTTAAAGGGCAATCAAGTTGACTTCTACGGACGAGTGTTTAATGCACCTGATCGGACTGAGAAGTATCTTTCTTTCCAAGTGTACGCTCAAAATGATGAAAACAAAAATACGATTGTTCGATTAAATGACACTACTGTAGATATTCAAAAGGGTGACATCCTGCATATTAAGGGTGTGGTTCACGATATGTTCCAAGGAAAAAATGCCTTTGGAGCAGTGATAAAGGCTCCAACAATTATTGCCACGAAGGTAATGAAATCGGATTATATAACAGCGTTCGCTCCATCACTCCGCACGATTGAAGTCAATCAGAGTCAGGACCAGAACGGGTACATAATAACGATAAGTAAAGTGGAACTGGCAAAGCAGGAAACTCGTGTTTACCTCAAAATAAATAATAAATCTACAGACACTATTAATTTTCACAGCTACTCATCCGCGTTGATACAGGACAGCAAGCAATATGAGAGGTTAAATAACTCTAAGGCTAATTACCCTGAAATCAATGGCGATAATATTCATCCCGGCGTTACAACTGAAGGAATTGTAATCTTCAAAGCCGTTGACTTAAGCGGAGACAATTTCAATGTGACTTTCAAAGGCAGCAGCGACAACTGGAAAGTACATACAGAACCGTTTACATTTGAAATCCCATTAAAACGTGAAGTAGTTACTAAACCAGACCCTAATAAGGTCTCTTCAACTGAACTTGCTCAACCAGAAGGCGGCTTGAAGGAGGAACAATCCTCGTCCGGTAATGCACAGGGATCAGTAAACAAACCGTCACCAACACCTGAAAACAAACCATTACCAAACAGCCTGATAGGTGGCAGAATACCAGATATTCCATCTGGGATCGGAGACGAAGCCTTTACATTATTTGATTTAAATGGGGATGTTATAAAACAAGTCGATACGGGAATGGGCATTGCTTACATGTTCAAAAAAGTCACTTACTACACAACTGACAAATTAAATCTCAACGGAAATATTTCCAGCGGAAAAGTTACTGCTATTAGATTCGACACTGGGCAATCTTTCTTAGGAATAACGATTGGACAAACTCCACAAGAAATTATCAAAACACTCGGCAAACCGATCGATAGTGGAAGCGATGGGGATTACACAATGAATTATAAGTTTGGTGATTATCAGCTTTATATCACTGCTTCAAACGAAAATGCACCCACAACAACTGCTCTCTATAAAAAGGAGTAATCGATTCCACAAAACAAAATTTATTCGAGAAGATAAGCTTCAGAGAAGGAACTTATAAATTCAACAATTCTCATCCAAATAAATAACGAATGAGGTGGTACTAAATGGCTATTGTACTTATCGTGATCGGATTAATTGTGTTATCAGTTATTATTAAAATAGTTAATGCATCTAAAAAAGAAATAGCTTTATCAACAGAAATCGAGAAGTTAGGTGCCAAAGATGGTCTTTTAGCAACTCATGTGGAGGGTCTTGGACTAGGTGCTATAGAATGTAAAATTATACGATTTGACGACAAGATACTAATAGATGCAAACACTAATAAATTTGAAATTCCATTGGAACGAATTCGAGCTGCTGTTGCATTAACTGAACAGGAGATAATTGAGAAAAGCAAAAGTGTTGTTGGTCGTGCTTTAATCGGAACATTGATCGTTCCTGGCTTAGGTACTGTTATTGGAGGGATGACTGGTATTGGAACGAAGAAGAAAGAAGGCAAAAAAAACCACTACTTGATTCTAAATTATATTGATTCTAATGGTGCATTGGCTGCAGTAACTTTCCAGGACCAAGTAAGATTCATTATGGATAAATTTTGCAAAAACGTGAACAAGTCTATACCAGTAAATTCAGACGCAATACAATTATAAGCTTCTATTTTCATTTAAATTAGAATTGTTAACATATGCTCTCTGCATTCATGGATGTCCCGTAGCACTGTTTAATAGATCCATTCTAAAATGCCTCTTGTAATACTAGAATAGTGGGATTTACACAATCTAACATAAAAAGGACATATTATCATGACAAAAAAACTATTAGTCTTTTGCATCTCCCTCGTATTAACGCTTACTATTTCACAGACTGTGTTTGCATCTGGAATTAGCATAAGAATTGTCGGGCAAAAAGAAAATGTAGTGCACAGTCCAATAGTCAGGGATGGAGTGGCGATCTTTCCTATGGGGGAGATCCTTAAATTTCTCGACAAAAGCGAGACAGAAACAATAAACACAAATGAAACTCCAGTATTCTCATTCATAACATTCCAAGGGCAATGCTATAAAATTACACAAGGAAAGACAGAGGCTCAAGAATATGAAATGGATGAAACAGGAGCTTGCTTTAACCCGACGGGTAAGACTTATCAGCTTGAAAAACCAGCCTCATACCTAGATGATTATCGATTGGGGATTTATGTTCCATTAAGTTTCATCAGCAATATTTTAGCTAACTCTCAATATGGGAACAAATTTGAAACTCGTTACATAGATGATGCTTTAGAGTTCAGTATGCACGGATCAAATGAAACAAATCAGCCATTAAATCCAGTTAAACTTGCAATGAAGATCAACAGCCCTTGGTTATTAACAGAGGATGATGGAAAAAACTTTGACGATAACGACCATAACATCACTCCAGTTATCCGCGGCGGCAGTACTCTGCTTCCTATCGCACCGATTATCGAAAGATTAGGTGGGACAACCAAATGGACTAGAGAAGAACAAAAAGTTTCGATCAGTCTCGGAAAGGATACAATTGAGCTTTGGATCGATCAAAAGAGAGCTTCTGTAAATGGTGTGAATAAGGAGCTAACGATTGCCCCGACTATAATCAACGGAAGAACCTTGGTACCTGTTCGATTCGTTACCGAGAACCTTGGAGCAACAATTCGTTGGGACACAGACTCTCAGATGGTGTTGATTTATTACGGAGGCGCTAAAGAAAAAGAAACCGATTTATTTACCTTTAATTATCAAATCACCTTGCTCGATGCCTTCCAAAAGAAAGAAGATAATCGGAAGACTCTTGAAGATGTGGTGAAAGAAAACCAACAGAAGCACGAAGAGGTTCAATATAACGATCATGACCCATTAGATTATTACGGAAAAATGATACATGTGGGGGATACTGTCGGGTTAGGTACATTCGACGGAATCGTAAAAAAAATAAATGGAACCAAAGTACTTGTCTACTGGAATCATGCCAGCTTCATAGTGGAGAATGGCAAGGAAGAGGATAGTGCTGCATTATTCGGAATCAAGTGGCTGTCCGAACAATGGGTTGAGGCAAAAACGGTTACTGTTGGATCTGGAAACTAAAATCAAACTATAAGGGGAGCTGACATTGCTCCCCTTATTAGTGTAAACATCATATTACTCAAAGAACATTCAATTAAAAGCAACCCTTAATAGCTGCGTAAACTCTTTATCCATTTCTTCAACTAAATTAGGGATATGACCGTATCCCCAATTTACAGGAATGGTAACAGGGTTTATGCCGCTTTTTCTTATTTTTTTGATAATAGAGTTGAATTCTGCTACATCATCACTATTCTCCATATTTCCACTATACGCTAATCTAGCTTGATGTACAGATCGTTTTTGGTTCACAAGTTCAAGAACCTCTATCATTTTATCGATAGTTTTTCTTCGATAACTAAAATCTGATTTCACCCGTTTTTTTGCTTCTTCCAATGTAAAATAATCCTCAAATCCGACAGTTTTCTCATAATAATCATAAATCATTTTTCTCGCGATATCCTCATTTGCATAATTAATAAAATCGCGGTATTTCCATTCATACTTTTGCTTCATACTATTGGTTTTACCATTTAGACATTGAATCTCAAGGCGAATAATATTACAAGCATCTTCCAAACGATCATAACTTTCAAATTCGTTATACATTTGGTGCTCCTTATTATAAATATTAACCCCTACGGAATGATTTTGGGTTTGGATGTAAAAGCTGTTCTTATAGGCCACTTCTCTGCCTGATCTCTCATCCAATTTTGTTACGAGATAAAAACGGGCAGGAATGTCTGCTCTCCTAATCAGCTCCATATAGACTGTATGCAGTATCGATCGTATATTAATACAATAATCGATTCTCTTTACTTGATATTCGCCTATATCGTTAAAACGGTACATATTTTTACTAGGATGCATCTCAAACATCTTCTGGATTGGCTTCAAGATTTTTTTGAATTGATCACAGATCTCAGTAAAGTCACTTGACTTTGCAACTTTCACATATTCGTTTTGTTGAATAAGCACCTTAGGATTTAATCGTATTTCAATTGCATGATAATAGTTTCCATGGCTATCCTGATTAGATTCCTGTCCATGATTTGACGGAGCTTTAGTAAATAATCTTGTACGTCGAAGCATTATTATAATGCCATGATTTTTATATAGTTCATAAATATGCAAGTCAGGACAATTCGGGTCTGGAAAATGTCTGGATTTCTTCTCTTTAGATAATGCTGACAAATGGGATTTCACATTTGGAAAATCAAGCGGGTGAATGCGTTGGAATAACAGTAAGGTATGATACATAGTTACACTCCTTCGTTTTATAAAATATCAGTATTATTTCCATAGTTTTGTAATTTAGAATGTGTTTGTTACTACGCAGAAATGTGTTGCATACAATAGAAATCATTAGTAGTTATTATTGATAATATATATACATATATATCCATCTCCTTCAATTTGGTTATTTGCTTTTCTCTCTACTTTTGTAAATTAATTCACGTAAAAAATAAGCATACTCAATTGATCCACTTCGTACCCATTGATGCTTATTTTTATTAATTTGTTATGGAGAATTTAAAATAATATAAGATCAAATAACAAAATATAAGATGATTTAATCAACAGTAGAATAAAAAATTCTACTTGTGGATGGTGAAAAAAATGTATGATGAATACAATGAAATCCTAACTGTTCCCCAGCTTGCGGACCTCCTTCAAATCGGAATGAATACCGCTTATAACTTGGTGAATTCTGGTGAAATAGAATCGTTTAGGGTTAAAAACTCTCATCGAATACAGCGAAGTGCTGTTACGGATTATATTATTCGAAAGAGTAAACGAGTGAAAAACTTTGAAGGGAGAAACGGAGATTAATTTATGGATAATATCCCCAAGATATTTACCGATCATTATTTAATCGAGTTTTCAGACAAATTACATGAAATGTCTTTTTTAGAAAGTTTCGCGGTATTTAAAGAAATATTAAAACTAGAAGCCCATTATCGTAGTGAACTAGAATATATTATGGACAGAAAGGAATTGGGTAAGTATCTCGGTAAACAGGTAACTTTTTACCAGAGAAGCTTAGGTTCGCTTTTTTTAGCTAAACAGAAATTAAGTACAGAAGAACTTTCCGAGCCAGACTATCTTGTAAGACTGGTGGCCAATACGTATTCCACTGTGACTGTCACCAATGACCCGAATACTCAGTACGCTGAACTTTACACATTGATTGCGTTACTAAATTGCGTAAATATCTCAGATACTGATGAATCCTATCATCACCAAATTATTACGTTGTCTGAGAGACACTCGTTAAAACGATTTATAACGGATATCCCGGATCTTAGAGCAGGAGTTTTTTTTAGCAAGGTTATGATAGGGGACAAAGCCGCTGCGGACAAATATTTTAATCTCTATGATTTTATTCCAAATAAAGGTTATCAAAGCTATGCATACCGCTCCATGTTCTTTTGGTACAAGGGGGAACACGAAAAGGCTCTTGAAGATTTATTATTCATTAAAAACAACATCATAAACAAAAACAAGGACGAAGATATTCCAATGGAAATCGAGAATATCTTCAAAGGTATCTTTCGATTAGGCCATATACACAAGGTTATCACCCCGGAAGAAATAAATGATTTATGGCAGATCGTGAGATTACAAGTATCAGGAGGCGATTGATATCTTTGGCATAAGAATCTTAAACATCGAAGACATTAAAGAGAGGATGCAACTTCTTGGATTAACTGACTTTTCCCAAGGTAAGTCACAGGGAATCCTTAAAACGCCTTCTCTTAATGAGATTATTGACTTTGTTTATTATGAATGTCTCCCTATTTTCCCTCCTCAAGTGATAGAAGCATTTATGCAACAAGATAGGATATCATTCTTCAAAAGCAGCATCCAAGAACATCTTCATTTTGTGATTCGAACAAGAATGGATTTTGAATATCACTTGAAGAACGGACCATATAGAAGCCTATATGGCTTAGTGAATACTTATGTAGAAATTAATCCGGACAAAAAATATTATACTTATTTGAATGATATCAACGAAATTTATAAAGACAATTATTATAAACCTACCAAACCTCTTGGTTCTGGTTCAACTGATCACTATCAATTCCCAAGATTCATCGAGGGAACATTCGCTCGTACAATTGCATCGAAAACTAAGAATCCTATGTATTCTCAAATTAAAACAAATTACAAGAATCTGACACAACTCCAACAATTACTCTCTGAACAGACAGAGAATGAAATTCATAAATCCGTTTCGGATTACTTCATTGAGTCAACATACAACTTTGATTTCCTGAAGTATGTGTCAAAATACCTATCGAATAATCAGGTTGTAACAATTGACCGTTTGAAAAACATTCTTCTCTTCGGCCTACTTCCTAACATATCTACTAGGGTTGAATTTATGGATATATTACTAGCTCATAGCGATTTCTGTTCGACAAATATTGATATCACTGAATTCATTGGGCAATACTTCCAAAAAACCGAATTAGCCACTAAAGGTATCCTATATTCAAGCAGAGAGAAAAATAAAAAGATTTTCACGAATCAGTATACTGCTGAAGGAATAACCGGTAACAGTTTGAATGAGTACCTTGAAGAATATAGAGAAACAAAGGCCAATCGTGTAATTGAGAATTGCCTACTCTCATTGACATACTTTGTCTTACCTACAATTGAGATGTATGCATATTACCTGGTGAAAGATATCTTCGCTAAGGATTTTCAAGATGAACAATTGACGAACGATATCCCCACAAAAACGGATGTTTCTGGTGAATTATCAGGGGATGAAATCGCTATTTTCGATTTGGTAGCTCCGATTTTGTATAAAATAAAGAAGCTAGAATTTGGATACCAATTAGACGTTAATAAAGAAGAAACTGAAGCAATAAAGGAAGTTAATTCTCTATTAAGAGACATTCCCATTTCTGAAGAATATAATAAAAAACCGCCTTTTCAAAGCATGTATAACCAGTACTTTATTTCACAGCAAATAGTGCAAACTTGCCGGAATGAAATTGATAAGTATTTCTATAGTGAGGTCACAACGGATACATTTTCCCGGAATTTTGAACGAGCTCACCTCTACAAAAAGCAATAGTCACATTCAATAGAAGGGGCTAATGCTGAGCAAAATACCAGCGCTGACCTAGAAATTCATTCTTTACTTTGGTATAGTGAAAAATAGCTTAAAAACAAGGAGGAATATAATTGAAAATATTGAATATTAAAGCACATGTTTGCAACTCTGGACCTTACGAAGGTGAAACAGTTGGTAGACCAGCTGACACAGGAGGTAAACCTGGTGAAAAATAATGCTTGATTTCTTTTATCACACTCTGAATTTACAAATGACGCTGGTTTTTAGTAACAATCTCAAATTACATAATCACAAAAAGTCCGCTGCAATCTTAGGCATTTCTATTATGTTATAAACAGCAAAGTAATACCATATCCAAGAATCATGGGGGAATCCCCCACGATTCTTGGATTTTTTTGTTTTTCCACTCTCCTCTTCTGCTATACCGCCGCCAAATAAGTGGCGGTTAGTTTGCTCTGATAATCAAATGAAGCTTTTACTAAAATGACAGTAGTAAGTCAAGAGAAGTCTTTCAAAGGAGGGATCAACATGCATAACCAAGCAGCTCATTTAGGCCGTTACCGAAGCATCAGCATAATTATTTACTGGATTGTTAACCATTCAATGAAACTGTTTCTCAGGATGTATCGTCTAGCAATGCTCTTTGAAAATTCATCAGTAATATCTAAGGCCTAGAACATTCAAGCAACGGAGGTGACCGAATTTGAAAATGTATAACAGAAATACACTTCAAATCAATGAGACTTTCAATCGGTGGAGACATGCACCAAAAACGTTAGATAAAGATGAAGTAATTCAGATTTTGCAAAAATGTCTAGACATAGGCGAAGTATCTAATGAGTATGAAGTAACAGAGCAAGGACTTTTCCGTTGGTTGGGCGATGGGAACAACAGGAAGCTTCATCTCCTAACTGATACTCTACCACTACCATACGCAGAAATCAGACATCACAGCGTTAAAGGAATCAGCCGTAAATTACAATTAATTGGCACAAGAAAAGGAAATATGCTTGATTCTGTAACATTAACTCCAGCGGAGCTTGCCAGTATGCGTTGGATTCGGGAAGTATGGGGATTTAAAGCTTGGATCTCTCCGACCATACCGAATGTAAACCAGTTCATTCTGGATTTTATCTATCGAATAAATGAGTACATCCCCGTTCTTGATGAATACAGCTATGTAGGTTGGACAAAAGAAAATCAGGGCAACCACATTTATATCACAGGGTCAGAAATACTTGGGCTAAATGACACCAGTCAGGTATACTCTGACGAAAATCTAAAGGAATTATCCATACCGCATTCCGATATATCCGAAAAAAAAGCTTACCATTTTGTATTTAATGTTGTGCTACAAACAGCTCGTACAGAAATCACTAATACTGCGTTATCCTACATGCTGCTAAGTTTAACGTCGTCTGCCTTTCAAGATGAAGTTTACAAACCGGATTTCCTTTATTACCTCTGTGGTCCTAGCGGAAGTCGTAAAACCAGTCTATCCAAAATTTTCTTTAATATGTACGAGCGATACCTGGATGCAGTACCAATAAATTTTACGGCCACACAACCAGCCATGGAGCTTATGATGGTCAAAATGCGTGATACTGTTGTCCTCATTGACGATATCGCTCCCTCTATCAATGCTACCGAGCGTAATGCCACGGAGAAAAAGTTGGAGAATATCGTTAGAGCATATGGTGATGCTGCCGGTCGTCAGAAGATGGGCTTGGGTGGTAGAGCAGATGATATGAAGCCGAGTGGGCTTGCTGTCATAACTGCCGAAGATACCATTTTCAAAAACCCCTCATCTATGGCTCGATGTTTTATAGCACATATCGAAAAAAATGATGTAAACCTTAAAGGCTTAACAGAAGCTCAGACTAACCGAGACTATTACCCAGCCGCGATTAAATACTATATAAAAGATATTGCCAGACGATTTTCAGAATACATCAAATCTCTAAAAGCAAATTTTTTGGAGAGTAAACGTAATTTCACAGATGAACATGTCGATGCCCATGGACGATTGATAAATACTGCCGCGTGGCTAGATGCAGCTTTCTGCGCATATATTCAATATGGAGAACGGAAAGGTTTTCTAACACATGATGAAGCTTATGATTATGCATACGAAAATAAGACTTTGCTTCATAAGTGGATCGAAACGCAAACTCTATTGCTAAAGAATAACAATGAAGTCGACATGTATATCTATGCATTGAAACAATCTATTGCTTCGAATCGAATTCGTATTCCAGAAATCATAGTAGTTGGCAAGCAAAATAGAGTACATGGTGAGCAGAATGGAGCAACAATAATCGGGTACCGAGATTTCGATAAATTATATCTTTTCCCGGATGTAGCGTATAGTGAAGTCCGCACTTTCTACGCCAAACAAGGAGTGGATTTTTCCATCTCACAGAGCTCTCTGCTAGATAGACTTCATAAACGTGGCATCCTAAGTCCGGACAACAACAAAGATGGTACTAAAACTGTTCGTATTACAGTCAACGGACAGAGGGTTAGTGTGATTCGGTTAGATCAAGATGCATTCCGATGGTGGGGCGAAGAACATCCATTGTATAGCCCAGATCTATAATTACCTTGGCAGCTTGGCAAGATAGTTAAAATCCAGCAATGACAACATGTTAACCTACCAGGCAAGTTTGGGCAACTACCCAAACTCCCTAGAAATGAGGAGAAAAAATGGATAATCAACAACCCAAAGTCTATCGTAAAAGAAATCATAGTGTTCATGAGCAACTTGCTGTTGCCAATGTTCTGTATCGTGATTTTTGCAATAACAACAACGATCTTTCATCTCTAAAGAGATTACGCGATGAAGCGGAAGACGGTAATCCTTGGGCTACTTTATGGTTGGGAGATTGCTATTTGAAAGGGATCGCTAACAACCGAGATAACAACATCGAAAAAGGACTAAAGTGTTTGGAAAGCTTGGGAGATTTTCCGTTAGCTCAGTTTAAACTTGCCCAGTGGTATTTAGAGGATGATCAAAACCAAAAGAAGGGCAAAAAGTTGCTTAAGATGGCTGCAGAAGGTGGCCTTGTAGATGCACATTATTTGCTTGGGAAACATTATATTTCTGGTGAAGTTTTCAAGCAAAATGATGCTAAAGCCAAGTACCACTTAAGAATAGCCCGTGATTTAGGACATCCTGAGGCTCATAAAGAACTTAAGCGTTTCGATTAAAATGCACTTGAGCCCCAAAATAGTGGGTGCTTTTAATAATTACAATTCGAAAAAGCAATCGATTGTCAAGCCAAAACGTCATTAATACGTCTTTCCCCCACTGATAAATATACATTATTTATGTATAGTATGGCGAATTGAGGTGTACTAATGAGACAAATTAACGATGACACTTTGTATTTTACCGACGAACAGCACAGATTAAATTACATGAGCTGTATCGAAAAGTTTGGCTGTTTTAATCGAGAGTATTTCTCTACTTGTTACGTTGCAGCTCATCCGGAAATTTTCAAGTGCTATTCAATCGATCAACAAACGGATGGCCCATTTGACTGGTATTTTGATTATCTTTCTTCCGAGTCTGAGCATTATCCCAGTAATAATACCAAGGACAACATAGCACCTTTAACAGGCCAAACTACTGCACTTGTTCATCTAGCTCTAAATCTCTGGAACGGCCATAAATTCGATCTTGCAGAAGGCATTTCGATCTGGGATTCCGATCTTTACAAAGTTGCACTGCAAGCAATCGACCTACGAAGACATAGATCAGAATTCATCATCCCATTACATTTTTAGGAGGTCGAAACATATGAACAATACATCCGTTATTGCCCCATTCAATGTTCAACAAAATCAACATCACACTTATAACACACTCACCTTTTCGGAAGCTTGGGAAATCTTCTTTCAAGGTAAAATATCCAAGGACAAGCTTTATAGCGAAGTAAGGGCCGGGAGGATACCCCATTTACGTGTAGGAACAAAAATTTTGTTCAGAAGAACCACGTTGGATGCATGGTTTCAACAGCAGGAACTTAATAGCTTACGGTAAAAAATGAGTATGGCTCGGAAGGGCTCGTGTCGCTCACGAGTCTTTCTGATTTCCAAGTCAATAATTGAGACGAACGGTAGTTCTGAAACAGGAGGTTATTACATGGCAAGTATAGAAAAACGTGGTGAAAATTCCTGGAGACTAGTAGTTGAAGTCGGATACGATGCAAGCGGAAAACGAATAAAGCGCTATAAATCCATCAAGATTGAAGATACGGCATTACTGAAAACAACGAAACGCTTGAAGGATTATCTCAACGATGAATTGGTTAAATTCAAAATTGAGGTTGAAGCTGGAGAATATATCGCCCCTGAGAAAATGACATTCGAATCCTTTGTTCAAGAATGGGCGATCAAGTATGCCCAAAAGCACTTGGCAGAAAAGACTTTGTACACGTACCGATCACACTTGAAAAATAGAATCCTGCCTGCGTTCGGACATCTGAGAATAGACCAAATTAAACCACTTCATATCGTAAGCTTTATCGATTCCTTATCAAAAAAAGGAGCACGCTTAGGCTTTAGAAAAGGAGATTTATCAACCGGTACAATTGAAATCAATCATCGTGTACTCAAAAATATATTTTCAAGAGCAGTAGAATGGAAACTTATAAAGCAAAATCCGGTTTCGTCTATAAAGAAGCCAGTCGTTAAACACAAGGAAATCATTCCATACGACGAGAATGAGGTTCATGATTTACTTATCGCATTACAGAAAGAGCTTATACATTGGCGAGTAATGGTAACCCTGGCACTCACTACCGGACTCCGCCGCGGTGAACTATTAGGACTGGAATGGCATCATATAAATTGGGAAACAGGTGTGCTGGATGTAGTACAAAGCGTTTCTATGTCCCCCGCTGGAATCGCCCATGTAAAAGAGCCAAAAACAAGAAATTCAAAACGAAAAGTATCTCTGCCAGCCTCAATGTTAGAAGAATTACGAGAATATTATCTGTACAAAATTGATGAACGTAACAAAATCGGGGATAGGTGGCAAGGGGGTAACTACAATTTTATGTTCTGTCATCCAGACGGCAGAGCTTTTCATCAAGAACGCCCTTACCTGTGGTTTCGTGCCTTCCTCAAGAAAAATAATCTGAGGTACATCAAGTTCCACACACTCAGACACACGAGCGCGACATTGCTGATCAATCAAGGAGTCCATGCAAAGATCATTTCTGAGAGGCTTGGCCATGGTAATATTCAGGTCACGATGAACACTTATGGATTCGCCCTTCGATCCGCCGACCAATCTGCTGCCGATAAGTTTGAAACGATTTTAACAAGTAAAAAAGGGACATGAACCTCAGGTTCACGATTAAACGATACCCGTTTCCATAATTGTCTCTACTCACTAATCCTAGCATCCTATATACCGCGATTTTTCCAACGCAAACCACGAGATGCTGATTATGCAACTGGAACAAAAACCATGCTATAATATTGATAAGTACGGATTGGAGTTGATTCAATTGAATGACCTTCTTGATCCCAAGAATGATTTTGTCTTTAAGCGGATATTCGGAAGTGAAGAGAACAAGGACGTATTGCTTGCATTCCTGAACAATACCTTTATCGAAGCGGGTGAACCGCCACTGACAGAAATACTCCTGATGAATCCGTACACCGATAAAGATGCGCCGCGCGACAAGCAATCCATTTTTGACATTCGAGCCAAAACAACGACCGGTGAACTGATCAATATTGAGATGCAGCTTTTTAATCAATATGATATCGAGAAACGGACACTGTTCTACTGGAGTAAACAGTATTCAGGACAACTGGAAGAAGGCCAGAGATATCGTCAGTTAAAGAAGTGCGTAACGATCAATATTCTCAACTACTCCTTTCTTCCGAATGATCTTTACCATAGTGTATTCCATTTGAGGGAAGACCACAGCGGCATTTCATTGAGTAATGATATAGAAATCCATATGATTGAACTTTCTAAGCTGGATGAGCGAATGATTCCTATAAAAGGCGGATTAGTGAACTGGCTATTGTTTTTGAAAGGCGTTAGCAAATCAAACTGGGAGGTATTGACGATGAATGAGCCCGTGTTGCGTAAGGCTATGGATACATTGGAGTTTTTAAGCCAAGATGCAGAAGCCCGGCGCTTGTATGAAATGCGGCAAAAATTTCTACACGATGAAGCTTCCATGCTGGCTGGCGCAAGAGAAGAAGGGGAAGCGGTAGGAGAACACAAAAAAGCGATTGAAGTAGCTAAAAAGTTGTTAGCTAAGGGAACAGATATTGCCACTATTGCTGATATTTCTGGCCTCTCAGAAGAAGAAATTGAGCGTTTAAAAATGCAATTAAAAAACTAGGTTGCATAAGTTCTTACTGGCAAATCCAATTCATTTTGACAAGCAAATAGGGGCGTATTACTATGCAATGGCAAGAAGTCCGGATTATCTACCCTGATCAATACGTCCTTCTCAAAATTTTGAATTCTCGAACGGAAGATAATGTTCAGTACGTTGACGAAGTAGCTTTAATAAAAGCGATTCAAGATCCTGACGAAGCAACCAGAGAATTACTGAAATGCAAGAATAACAACATCGTCTATCACACCGGGCAAGAAAAAATAGCTGTAGAGCTCAGAAAAAATCCTTTCCGCTGATCTTCAGCGAATGAAATGTATCAGGCAACATCCACATAACACTGAAATGGGGACGCGAAATTGCACCGCGTCCCCATTTCGGCCCCAACTACACGATATGCCTACTCAAATCCCTTATAAATCAACAGACAAACGCTCTCAATATGTGTCGTATGCGGAAACATATCCACCGGCTGGACTTCCGCGACGGTGTAGCCGCCGTCCTCGAGCACGCGCAGGTCGCGGGCTAGTGTCGATGCACTGCACGACACGTAGACGACGCGCCGCGGCCGCAGCTCGAGGATCGTCGCGAGCAGCGCGGGGTCGCAGCCTTTGCGCGGCGGGTCAACGACGATCACGTCAGGGCGGACACCCTGACGTGTCCATTCGGGCAGGACGACTTCGGCCGGTCCTGCCTGGAAGTGCACGTTCGACATGCCGTTTAACGCGGCATTCTTACGTGCATCGGAGATCGCCTCTTCGACGATCTCGACGCCGTACACCTGTCCTGCGCGCTGCGCCAGGAACAGGGAGATCGTGCCGATGCCGCAATAGGCATCGACGACTGTCTCGCCGCCGGTCAGTGCGGCGTATTCCAAAGCTTTCCCGTACAGGACTTCCGTTTGTACGGGGTTGACTTGAAAGAACGATCGTGCGGAAATGGCAAATTTCACGTCGCCAATGTAGTCGTAGATGACCTCGCTGCCCCACAGGACGCGGGTTTCATCCCCAAAAATAACGTTCGTCCGCTTCGTATTGACGTTATGACAAATGCTTGCAACGCCGGGCACGGCCGCCCGGATGCCGGCCACCCACTCGTCCGCACGAGGAATCTCAAAACCATTGGTCACCAAAACGACCATGATCTCGCCCGTGCGGTAGCCGACTTTCACGACGACGTGACGAAGCAGTCCGGCATGCAGTTCTTCCTGATAAGCGCTGATTCCGAGCCGCGTCCCGATTTCCTTCACACGGGCTACGACTTCGTCGTTAGCCTCATGCTGGATCAAGCACGTATCCATATCGATAATGCGATGGCTGCCCTGCGCGTAAAACCCGCCGATCAAGCCGCCCTGCTCTTCGCCAAAAGGAACCTGTGCTTTGTTCCGGTAGCGCCACGGGTTTTTCATGCCGATCGTTGGATGGACGATAACGCCCTGCTCCGCACACCGGCTCGCCGCGGAAACGCCCGCGTTCGAGCCCGCGACCACACCGGAATCGGCGGCCTCGCCTACCCGCTCCGGTGCCGGAGCTTCGCCGATCGCTTGCTCCAGACCCGCCGCCTCGTCCGCCCGCTCCGAACCCGCGGCTTCGCCGATCGGCGGCTCGCCGAACACCTGCAGCTTGCCGATGCGCTGCAGGTTGTCCACAACCTGCCGGCGCTTGACGCGCAGCTGCGCGTCGTAGCTCAAGTGCTGCAGCTGGCAGCCGCCGCACTGGTCGTAAATGCCACAGTCCGGCCGGACCCGATCCGGACTTTCTTCCAGCACCTGCAGCAGCGAGGCGTAGCCGTACTGCTTCTTCAGGTGCTCGACCCGCACCAGCGCGCGCTCACCCGGAAGCGCGCCACCGACAAAAAGGGNGGACCCGATCCGGACTTTCTTCCAGCACCTGCAGCAGCGAGGCGTAGCCGTACTGCTTCTTCAGGTGCTCGACCCGCACCAGCGCGCGCTCACCCGGAAGCGCGCCACCGACAAAAAGGGTAAAGCCGTTCACACGGCCTACCCCTTCCCCGTCATGGCTGATCCCAATGATCTCAGCCTCGTATTGCTGCCCTTTTTGCACGGGCAGATCCGCCGCAGCGGCGCGTTTGCCTGCGTCCGGCCCGCGGCCTGCAGCAGCCGTCCGGCCGCGATTTTTATGTTTACCGGTATTTTTTTTAACAGTCATAATACCCTCGCTTTTATACCCGTCACCGCCCGCTTCAGACCTGCGCCATGCTCACCATGGGCTGAATGCACGCAAGCGATGTCTATGAATTTTGCCCCGTGCCGGGAATCCGGCGGAACGCCGCGTACATCTTCGGCACACGGTACTTACATGCCGCCCGGCAAGCGCGCGCCTCTCCCCGTGACGTCGCGGGGCTGCACGGCGGCCGCCCCCTACTCTCTCACATCGCCATGCTCAACGTCTTCGTCCGTTTGACCGATTCCTTTCAACTGAAACGGCGCGGTCAGCGTGTTGAGCAGCGTCTTTTTGTAGATCGACTGGCCGGACTCATCGACGATGATTTGCAGGTGGCTTTTCAGATTGGTCATGACGCACGGCAGCGTGCCGCCGAACTCTCCGTCCAGGTTAAGCTGGACGTAATCCGGCGAATTGATTTCGATATGGCTCGTCTGAAAATAGATCACGTTCGGATCGCTCAAATGTTCGCCCCGCAGCGCCAGCGTCACGACGCGGATGAATTCGGCGAGATTGCATTTGCGCAAAATGATGACATCGAACAGGCCGTCGTTCAGGCTGGCGTCGGGCGACAGCTTTTCAAAGCCGCCGACAGAGTTGCTGTTAGCGACAAGGAACATCATCGCTTCTTCGTGCAGCTCAGTTTCGGCTGTTTTGACAAACAGCTCGATAGGCCGCAGTCTGGGCAGCTTTTCGAGTCCTTTCATATAATAAGCGAGCTGGCCGATCATCGTTTTCAGCTTGCTGGGCACTTCGTAAGTCAGTTCCGTCAGGGAGCCTCCCCCTGCGATGTTGATAAAATAGCGGTTGTTGATCTTGCCTACGTCAATGTCCCGCGTGTACTGCCTGACGATCAGGTCGCACGCTTGTTCCCAGTTTTTGGGGATATTCAGCGCTCTGGCAAAATCGTTTGTCGTCCCGAGCGGCAAAATGCCGAGGGCGGGCCGATGGTTTTTCTCGGCCATTCCGCTTACGACCTCGCACAGCGTGCCGTCCCCGCCCGCCGCGATGATGACGTCGAAGCCGCGGGCTACCGCCTCGGCGGCCGCCAGTGTCGCATCGCCTTCGCCGATCGTCGCGTGCGTCGACGTTTCGAGCCCTCCGCGCTCCAACCGCTGAAGGATTTCCGGCAGCCGCTTTCGCATTTCCTCGCGCCCGGAAGTCGGATTATAGATCAGTCTTGCCCTTTTAACCATTACGCACTCATCACCCGTTCGCAATTGTTATTTGAGAAGCGACTTGCTTCTCAATCCATCTGGAAATAAGGGGACTGGGCAGGAGCGCCCGTCCGTTGTATCTGTATTCGAACCCTTCCATTCGGGAAGGAATCACATTCCGTGTAAAATAGCCTTCGCTCAAAAACAGCGGGGCCACGATGACCGTATGGCCGGGTTTCCTTTGGGCCCACCGCGTCATTTTGCGCTTCACCTGATCGGGCAGAAGCATCGCCACATCCGCTTCATCGAAGCCGCCGATCGTCTTCAGCCGCCCGGCCAGCTTTTCCAGCCCTTGGCGCCATTTGAGATGAAAATTTTTTTCCACACTGCCGTGGCCTACCAGCAGCACGATTTCCTGTTCGGGATTGACGCTGAGCCCGGCGATTTTGTCGTAAACAATATCGGCAATCACCGGATCATCGTCGATCGGCGATGCGAGACGGATTCTGGCTTTTATATCGAAAAGCTCCATATCGGTCGCAAGGATCGGCTCCGGAATGACGCCCAGCGCATAGCTGATCTCATCAATATGTGTGCTCCCTGAGGACACGAACAAGGGAACGACTATAATATCCGTGACGCCTGCGGCTTCTAGACTGTAAATACCGTCCTGGATCAGACGCCCTTCGACCAGTTCCAAATACGAGGCATAGACCGGAATACCGCCGGGCAGCGAGACCCCCGACACCGCGTCATCTACAAGTCTGACCCAATCCTCGTCCCGGGAACCATGGCTGATTACAAGCACACCGTATTTGTTCATCGCACTCTTCCCACCGTTCCGGACACTACCATTATTCTTATGCTATCGAAATGGTCCCCCCATGTCAATTGAGCATGAAAATAGTCCCACATCAAAAATGGGACTTTTCGGTTATTTCCAATTATTAGGCGACCTATCTGTGAAAAAGCCCTGCTCGGCGCTAGGCAAAGCAGGACGGTTTGTTATTTGTTCATTCGGGCCCGGGACGGACGCCGCCTGTTAGCGGTTAGCTTTTAACGGTCCAGCCGGTCCAGCGTCATTACGTAGCCGTCATTCCCGTAGTTCAGACAGCGTTTTACGCGGGATATGGTCGCCGTGCTCGCACCTGTCTCCGCTTCGATCTGGTTATACGTACAGCCTTTGCGCAGCATGCGTGCCACTTCGAGGCGCTGGGACAGCGATTGAATTTCGTTCACGGTACACAAATCATCAAAAAAAACGTAGCACTCCTCTATATCTTTGAGCGTAAGAATCGCTTCAAAAAGCTGGTCGATCGCCTTATCATTTAGTTTTTTCAACTGCATGTTATCAACTCCCGGAAGAACGTCGTCGTAGCTTATGAGTTTAGCAAGCTCTGTTGTATGTTTCGACACTCCTCCCATAATTCCTTCCTTTAGGTTTGCAAAACGTTAAAATTTCTATGCGTTAATGGGCTAAATTGTTACAAATCACAATACCCGTGACATTCGTCCATACCAACGGTAGGCAAGTGACATATCCTGTATTAGAAAAACTTGATAAAAAGGATCGTGAATCCACTGTGAACACACAAAGACCAATGAATGGAAATGGCCCCGAGGCGTATACCAGAAGCTTTGCCCCACCCCAAATCGGCGATGGCTTCGGGGGACCTTATCCCGGCCCTGGCGGAGGCGCTCCGTTTGGCGGTTTCCCACCTGGCAGCAATCTTCCAGGCCCGTTTCAAGGCGGAGGCGGAGGCGGGGGCGGGGGGTTATTTGGCGGAGGCGGAGGTGGAGGCGGCGGAGGTTTGTTTGGCGGCGGGGGCGGAGGCGGAGGCTTGTTCGGCGGAGGCGGAGGTTCCGGCAATCCGCTTAGCGGCATTAATTTCAAGCAAATCCAAAGCTTAGTAGAACGCATGGGCGGAATTGAAGGCATCATCGGCACGATGGGCAAAGTCCAAAAATTCGTAAACAGCTTTCAACAAATGGCGCCGATGTTAAAAGTGCTTTTCAACTCGATCGGCAAGGCTGCCAAATCTACCGATTCCGGTGGCCGGTCGCGCAAGCGCAAGCGCCGCAAGAAATCCGGCTCCAGCCGCAGAAAATCCGGCGGTTCCGGACGCACCCGCAGGTAAAACGGCCCTCTTCGGCCAATACGATAAGCCGCCCCGCTTGGCATGCATGCTGCCGATAGGGCGGCTTTCGCCTTTGCAGCGCCTACTCCGTTTGGATCGCCGAGCCTTCGGCCACGATTTGAATCCACGTGTTGCCCGGCAGCAGCGGCACTTCCTTCCCGTCGGCAAATGCGCGGATCATGCCGTTTTTGCGTTCCCAAGTGATCTCCTGGGATTTGCCCTGCTGGAGAATGACGCCTTTGCCGGGACCGAACACATCGACTTCGCGCCGCCCCTCTTTATCCACAATGCGGTGCTTGCTTTCCAGCACGAGCAGGTTCGTCGTCTGCAGTTGCTTGCCGGTTTCTTTATCCAGATGCGGCTTGCCGTCCATGCTTCGTTTGTATACGCCCTCGGAGGCGCTATATTCGTAAGAAACGACGTATCCCGAAATATAGGGAATCCGAATGCGCGAGACAGCCGGACCCGTAAGCCTGCTTTGACCGTCCTTGGCAAAAGCGAGCAGCGGGCCGTTCCACTCCTGGCGGAAGCTGCGCGCCTCGGAGCCTTCCTTCATTTTATCCGTGGAGGTATACAAATTGTGCGGAGCTTTGCGTTCGGAATCGCGCCAATAAAAGGCGCCGTCGCCGTAAACCTCGTCAAGATGCGCCATCTTGCGCCCCGCGAGTATGTTCATCGCGTCCTGGCTCCAGCCTGCATGGACGATAACGGCATCCAGCATATCTCCGATTTCCACAAAATAAGGGCGGATGCTGCGCACAGGGCCGATCGTTTTCGCTTCGTGGCTCTGGAAAACCGAGACGAATCTCGTGATCTCGCCTTCCGCCAATATTTCATACACGATATCCGCCTGATCCAGCCCGGTCTGCGGCCTTGCTTGCGGCGAATTTTCGACCATGACCATGAAGGGTCTGCTCTTCACTTCAGCTTCGCTCGGCAAGCCGGACAGCGGGAACCTGAACGGGGCCGGCGACGATTCCACGGCTGCGGAAGCAGGCTCGGACGATGCGGAGACCGCGGTTGTTTCCGCAGGCTTGACGCCGGTCGCCGGAGAACCGGACGGCACGCCGCCGCAGCCGGATAAGGCGATAGCCGCACATCCGAGGATCAGCCAGACGCGAATGCGGGGTGGGCGTAATTTTAATAGTTTCATAGGGCTGCACCTCTCCTACTCGTTCTTCGGAAGTTTGTCCGACGGAGGTACTTTGCGCGTTTTGCATACGTTTGCCTTCTACCCGGTTCATCGAACAGACTCTTAGTTATTCTTATTCTGGCAAGAGGACATTTAGAAGACTTTCAACCTATTTTTTACATGATTTACTAGTTCGCGGCGCGTGTGGAAGAACCCTTTTTCGCGATTGGAGATTCAGAGGGGACAATGCCCGTCTGCACGGCGTTCCTACCAAGCTTTTCGTTCCGCGCGAAAGCCGGATATGCTATAGTTTTGTTACAGCTTATTTACCATTCGCGTTCAAGGAGGCTTCCATCATGGTTACCCGAACAGGCGATACCGGCCCGGCGTCCGTTATTTTGTTTGACGGGGTTTGCAACCTGTGCAGCGGAGCCGTACAGTTCATCCTGCGCAACGATCCGAGGGGCAAGTTCCGTTTTGCGTCCCTGCAATCTCCCGCCGGTCAGCGGCTTTTGCAGGAGCATGGGCTGCCGGCGGTTCGGATCAGCTCGATCGTGCTGATTGAAAAAGACCGCGCCTACACGCAATCTGCAGCCGCGCTGCGCATCGCCCGCGGGCTCCGCGGAGCGTGGCCGCTTGCCTATGCGGCGATTGCCGTGCCTCCGGCAGTGCGGAACGCCGTCTATAACTGGATTGCGCGCAACCGGTACCGCTGGTTCGGCCAAAGCGAGCAGTGCATGCTGCCCAAGCCGGAATACAAGCACCGCTTTTTGGAACAAGGATAAACGACCCCGTCGTCCTTCTAGGACGAGCGCGTTTATCAAGGTAGATGCGAAGCAAAAGTATAAAACATATACTTTCTTATCTACTGAGATAAACCCCGATCGAGGTCTTTCGAAGATGTGAGGGCCGCGTTTAGAGGTAGGATTATTCGCCAATAAGAATGCTGTTCTTCACGCTTTAGCGCTGTAAAGAACTTAAACATTCTTATGTGGTAAAAAAACCGGAAACGGTACCCTTGTCATTCGGGTGGCCGCTCCGGTTCGGATCGACTGGGTGCAGCTCTGTCTGACAGTTGCGAGCGCCTCCTAGGAGGCTTGCAGCCCCAGGTTTTTTTCTATTTTGGCTTTTTGCCGCAGATGATGGCGGAAATGCATTTCGATTAGCGCGAACCATTCCGCCGCGTTCAAATACCCGAAGCGCGGATGCGCTACTTTGCGGTCCTGCGGAACGGCTTGCAGCGTCAGTTCGACCCGCTTCAGCTCATCGACCAGCCGCAGCAGCTGCTCGCGGACTTCCGCTTTACTTTGCGGATTGGCGGGCGTATATTGCGCTGACGGCGGCACCTTAATATCGACGTTCGGCATGCTTCCCTGCTCGAATATCATTTGGCCGACATCGGTTTTCCCCTCGGAGGTTTGCGCGTCCTCGCTTTTGCAAAGCTCGACATTTCTTAGCTGCATGTAAAAGGCGGCCCCCAGCAGATGCACATACATTTGACCGAGCGACCAGTTCGTTTCACTGGGGTTAGCCAAAAAATCCTCCTCGCGGTACCCGTCCAGATCCCGGATGTAATCGCCGATCATTTGCTCCAAGCTTGCCACAATTTGTTGAGTGTTCATCATAAGTATCTGCTCCTTTAGAATCAAGTTTCTTCTAATATAGCAGATCGTTACTGACACCGTTATGTCAGTAACGAAAAAGGCCCGGCACGCAGTGCGGCGTCGCATGACGGAGGTCAACCACATTGGAATCTGTCCGATAAACCACGCCCCGCCAGACTCACGGGGCATATTCCCGCCTGAGAGCCTCGCAGACGCGGGCATCCAGGACTTACGCGGCTTCCCGCTATGGCCCTTCCGCCACTTCCTCATAGACCGCAACCATTTTGAGAGCCTCATCCCGTACCCGGTACGCCAAAGACGCCGGCTCCAGCACCCGGGCGAGGTGGCCCCAGCCAAGAATCCACTCCAGCACGTCCTCCTCCTGTCTGGCCCGCAGCGTAACCAAAATCCCCTCCGCCGTCTGTTCCATGTGCTCGGAGTAGAAGCAGCGGCTCTCTTTCAGCCTTTCGAACAGCGTTGACGGGAACAGCACCTTCACACTCAGATTGCGGTCATCCGCCATCGTATATTCCCGCAGATTGAAATCGGCCGGCAGCGCAAACGCCTCGTCCAAAACTTTCAAGTCCCGCATCCGGTCGAGCCGAAAATGGCGTATCTCCTGCCGGAGATGACAGTAAGCGACAAGCACCCATGCGGTCGCATTGAAGACGAGCCCGTACGGATCGGCCTCGCGGTCGCTTCCGACCCGTTCCGCAGCTCCGGGCGCTTTTTTGTAATAGCGGAAGCTGACGCAGCGGCAGCCGGCAATCGCTTGCCGCAGCCCATGCATGATTTCGCTTAGGGCCGCATCTTTGTGCAGCGGCCTTATCGGGAGGAAGCGCATCCGGGAGCGCAGCAGCTCCACTTCTTCGCGGACGCGGGCAGGCAGCACCTCCTCCATCTTGGCCTTCGACGACTCGGCGTGCCGGCGGTACTGCATGTCCAGATGGTTCATCACCAAATCGCTGCCCAGCAGCATAACCGCCGCTTCATCGCTGCTGAAAGTAAGCGGAGGCAGAAAATAGCCCTCCATCAGCGAATAGCCTTGTCCGGTCGCCCCGACGACAGGCACCCCGGCTTCGCTGAGAGCCTGCATATCGCGATAAATCGTTCTTACGCTCGTTTCAAATAGCTCCGCCAAATCTTCGGCGCGCACTGTTCCGCGCCTCTGCAGCTCAAGGACGATGGCCAGCATCCGATCGGTCCGGTTCATCGCCGTTCCTCCGCGCCAAACATCCAGCAGTTCAGGCTCAGCGTGCCCATCTGCAAGCTTTGGTGCAGCAGCTTCGCCCTGCGTGCAGGTTCCGCCGCGCCTAACGCCAGCAGCAGAGGCGCCAGATGCTCCTCCGCCGGCACCGCCTCGCGGGCCCAAGGAGCTCGCTGCGCATAGTCGAACAGCGCTTCCAGATTCCACGTCTCCAACTGTTCGGCCAGCCATTCGTCGAACTCCAGCGCCCATCGCTGCGGGGAATTGTTTTTTCGATCCAGCCTGCGCAAATTGTGCACCGTGCCACCGCTTCCCAGGATCAGCACCTGCCGCTCCCTGAGCCCCGATATGGCCCGTCCGATCCGGTAATGCTCCTCCGGCGCGAGATTCGGGTTCACCGACAGCGCCACGACCGGAATCGACGCATCCGGGTACATGATGCGGAGCGGCGACCAGACCCCGTGATCCAGACCCCTCCGGTCGTCCAGCCCGCAAGCGATGCCTTCGTTCTCGAACATGCTCTGTATTTCCAGGCTGAGCGGTAGACTCCCCGCGGCGGGATAACGGATTTGATACAGCTCCTGCGGAAATCCGGTAAAATCATGCATCGTCTCCGGCCGGACCGCCGCACCGATCCGCTGCACGCCGCTTTCCCAATGCGCGCTGAACACGACAATCGCCTCGGGCCGCGGCAGGCTTCCAGCCAGCTTTTGCAAAAAATCGGTATACGCGTCTTGCTCGTTAGCCAAGCCCGGCTCCCCGTGCGCTATAAAAAAAGAAGGCAGCATCGCCCAACCCCCTTATGCCTCAATCCTGATTTTCCTCTATCATAACTTACTTTATTCGCGATTTCATTAGGCCGATGAGGTAGCGGACGAAGATGCATGAAAACGCTTCGTTCTGCTCACACTATGCATAAGTTAATTCTGACTGGTGTTCGGGTTTGGATTTGGATTCGGGCTCAGGCCAGGATTCAGGTTCGGGTTCGGATTAGGTTTCGGGGAGGCAGCGGATGGATACGTTTTGGAGCTGGATCGCACGTCACTGGATATCGATTGCCTTGATCGCAGGGGTGTGCTTGGCGATATATTTCGTGTATAAAAACAAAGACAAACTGCTGACCGGCGGCAGCGACAAATGAATTTCGCGCTGCCGCAAAGCTTGTCCGCTAAAGCATCACTGGCAACCGCGCGCATCTCCTGACGTGCGGTGCGGCGTCGCGCGACGGTGGTCAACACATCGCACACAGAAAACCTGCACATGTACATCTTTTTAAACCCGGATGAGCGCCTGGCAAGAAAAATACCCGCAGATGTCAGGCTGGTGAGAAAACGTACATTGGGGGGCGCATCGCTATAACGCGTAAAAAACTTGCTAAGTGTACCGTAGGCGACAGCCGGAGTGGTGATTGTAACTTTTCTGTAAACATCGGATTATTGCTCAAGTGATGGGTTAGAGGAACCAACGGAGGCACAGCCGCTCTTCCCCAATCGATCCCTCTACTGCATAGGTTACGAAGCTGAAGCGGTGGGAGCAAGGCGGTTTGGCAAGGTGAAAACCTGCAAAAGTGCAGGTTTTTTCCGTAAAGATGGTTCATTTTCGCGAAAAGCCTGCGATTGTGCAGGAATTTTCGGTGAAAATGAATCTGAGCCCATGTTCGCGGCGAAAAGCCTGCACTATTGCAGGAATTTGTCGTGGACAGCGTATCCGTCGAGCAAAAGATGTACTTTTGCAGTTTTTTTCGCGCGCGACCAGGCAGATTGTGCTACCGCCCTGTCGTGGGGGGTTTTAGGCAGGCAGGTTTGACCGCTTAAGATTGGGGCACAGTCCCATCATAAGCGGAATTCCTGCACTTTTTTGCAGGCTTTGCTGGCAAATCGGCCAACAGCCTGCATGTGGTCGACCGACCGCCGTCATGCAGCGAAACACCGCGCGCTGGGAGCTGCGCGCGGTGCGAAAGAATTTTGCATGGTTGCGTGCTGCCAGGCAACCAGTTGCCAAGCTGCCAAACTGCCAGTCCGCCACCTGCCCGGATCGCCAAGCTCCTTCGAAGAGGCGCCTTCAAAATCGGCCTCTTTTTTTGCTAACTTTCAATTTAGGTGGGAACTTGAGCATGCATTTTGCAATAGCCCTGCTCACTGTTTTGGGCGCCTGGCGCTACGGCGACTACAAGCAGTGGAAGCAGTACCATTCGACAATGCTGTATATTTTGGCGGGCGGACTGCTGTATGAATATTTAACCACGAACTGTACGCTCTGGGCTTTTCACCCCGATTTCCAGTTAAGTGAGTTGTGGACCGTGACCGTGTACGCAGCCGTCACGATGCCGCTAAGCGCTCTCATTTACTTGTCGAACTATCCCGCCGGGCCGATCCAACAAGTCATCTACATCGCCAAATGGATCGCAATCTATGCGGCCGCCGAATCGATCTTGCAAATTCTTGGCGAAATTTGGTATGAGCATGGCTGGAACTACTGGTATTCCGTCCTGTTCGACATCGTGATGTTCCCCATGCTGCGCTTGCACCATACAAGACCGCTGCTGACGTATTTGCTGTCCGTTATGATCATCGTCATCCTGATGTGGTATTTCAAAATCAGTCCCCCTTGATCGTCCCGGCTCGTGATTTGTTTTTGGCATACAGCCAGTTATAATAGCCGGCATGCTTGATCTCATCGGTCATAATTTCAAATATCGCATCGCGAAATTCCGAGCGAATGTTCAAGTAAATCGTGCGATACTTTTCAAAAGCTTTCAATTCCCCAAGCAGCGCCTTTTCAAGCCCTTCAACATAATTGGTCACGTGTTCGGCCGGCTCCGTTTCTTCTCCCCCCGGAGGAACCGTCCCCGTGAGCTGCATATAGATGCTTCTGAACATCCGTCTATGCTTTCTTTCATCGTCCCGGATGCCGGCTATAACCGCTTTTTCTTGCTGCGTCGGAGCCATGCGGATGAGCGTATCATAAAAAAGCTCGTCGTTTCGTTCTCCCGCAACGGCTTCGCGAATCAGCTTAAGAACCATTTCTTCGTTGCGTGTAAAATATTCCAGATAACCTTGATAAGGTGTATAAGCCGGCGCTCTGTATGCATAATACATCCCGAATAACTCCTTTGAACGAACATTTTTACAACAGAATATTCGCCTAATCCAAATTGGTTCCTCGGCATGAAAAAAAACAGCCCTTTGCCGCAATGGGCAAAAGACTGTTTGACGCTATACTTATGATTTCAGTGCGTTCAGCGCCTTCATGGCGATGTCCGTCCGGTAATGCTTGCCGTCGAAATGGATGCGGTCCGCGTCTGCGTATGCTTTTTGGCGGGCTTCCGCGATATCTTTGCCGAGGCCCGTAATGCCCAGCACGCGTCCGCCGTTCGTGACGACTTGTCCGTCTTTCAAAGCCGTGCCCGCGTGGAAAACGATAGAGTCCTGCACTTGATCGAGGCCGCTGATCGGCAGCCCTTTCGGATACGCGGCAGGGTATCCTTCCGATGCCACGATCACGCATACGGCCGCTTCATCGCTCCACTCGATCGGCTGCTCGGCCAACGTTCCGTTGTTGATCGCCAGGAAAATATCGAGCAAATCCGTTTTCAGCCGCGGCAAAATGACCTGCGTCTCCGGATCGCCGAAGCGCGCGTTGAACTCGATCGTCTTCACGCCCTGCGGCGTAAGGATCAAGCCCGCGTACAGCACGCCTTTGAACGGCCTGCCTTCCTTCACCATCGCATCCGCCGTCGGCTGCACGATGTTGTCGATAGCCTCCTGCACGATCTCCTGCGGAATGTGCGGCAGCGGCGAATACGTGCCCATGCCCCCTGTATTCGGGCCCTGGTCGTTATCGAACACCGGCTTATGGTCCTGCGAAGGCACCATCGGGCGAACGACCGAGCCGTCTACGAAAGCAAGCAGCGACATCTCCTGGCCGGTCAAAAACTCCTCGATCACCACGCTGGCGCCGGATGCGCCGAACACTTGATCGACCATGATGTCGCGAAGCGCAGCTTCCGCCTCCTCCATCGTGCGGGCTACCGTCACGCCTTTGCCTGCCGCCAGGCCGTCGGCCTTGATCACGATAGGCGCCGATTGCGTGCGCAGGTAGGCGAGCGCAGGTTCGAAAGCGTCGAACGATTCGTAAGCCGCGGTCGGGATATTGTACTTCTTAAGCAAGTCCTTCGTGAACACCTTGCTGCCTTCGATAATCGCAGCGTTGGCCCGCGGCCCGAATGCCGCGATGCCTTTCTCTTCCAGATGGTCGACGAGCCCCGCCGCAAGCGGATCGTCAGGCGCGACCATCACGAGGTCGATTTGCTGCGCCTTGGCGAATGCGCTGATCTCCTCGAACTGCAGCTCCGTAATCGGCACGCATTCGGCCAATGCGGCAATCCCGCCGTTGCCCGGCGCGCAGAACAGTTTACTCACTTTCGGGCTTTTGCTCAAAGCCCAGACAATCGCGTGTTCGCGGCCGCCCCGGCCGATAACCAAAATACGCATCGTTCGTACCCCTCTCGAAAAAACCGCGAATGCTCGCGGTCTGCCCCCGGTGGGCCAAACCGCAAGCATTCCTGCGGGAATTAGTGTTTAAAATGACGCACGCCGGTCGTTACCATGGCGATTCCGTTCTCATTGGCAACGCGGATCGATTCCGCGTCATTGATCGAGCCGCCGGGATGAATGACGGCGGTAATGCCCGCTTTGGCCGCCAATTCCAGCGTGTCGCCTTTCGGGAAAAACGCGTCCGACGCCATGACGGCGCCCTTGGCTTTGTCACCCGCCTGCTCGATGGCGATTTTCGCCGAGCCTACGCGGTTCATCTGCCCGGCGCCGACGCCGACGGTCATGTCGTCCGCGGCAAGCACGATCGCGTTGGACTTCACGTGCTTGACGACTTTCCAGCCGAACAAGAGCTGCTTCAGCTCGGCTTCGGTCGGCTTGCGGTCCGTAACGACGGTCAGATCGGCCTCGGTCAACTGGTAAGCATCGATATCCTGCACCAGCATGCCGCCTTCTACCGTTGTAATGACAGGCTCAGGCACACGCGCGCCTGCTTTATCCAAACCGCTTACTTTCAGCAGGCGGATGTTTTTCTTTTTGGAAAGAATGTCCAGCGCTTCCGGCGCAAAATCCGGAGCAATGACGATTTCCAGGAAAATTTCGTGCAGCAGCAGGGCAGTCGCTTCGTCAATCGTGCGGTTCGCCGCTACGATGCCGCCGAAGATCGACGTCGGGTCCGCTGCGTACGCTTTTTGGTAAGCTTCGAGCACGTTCGCTCCGATCCCTACGCCGCAAGGGTTCATATGCTTGACGGCCACCACCGCAGGCTCGCTGAACTCTTTGACGATCAGCAGGGCGCTGTTGGCGTCGTTGATATTGTTGTACGACAGCTCTTTGCCGTGCAATTGCTCCGCCGTCGTAATATTGCCCGCAGCCGCATTGGGCTTACGGTAAAAAGCCGCCTTCTGGTGAGGGTTTTCTCCGTAACGGAGCTCCTGCACTTTTTCATAAGTAACGGTGTAACGCTCCGGATAAGGCTCTCCTACCTGTTTGGACAAGTAATCGGAGATAAGGGCATCGTAAGAGCCGGTGTGGCGGAACACCTTTGCCGCCAGACGTTTGCGGGTATCCAGCGTCGTATCGCCGCCGGCGCGCACTTCCTCCAGCACACCCGCGTAATCGGCCGCGTCCACGACAACCGTTACGAACGCATGGTTTTTGGCTGCCGAGCGGAGCATCGTAGGTCCGCCGATATCGATATTTTCGATCGCATCCTCGTAAGTCACGTCAGGCTTCGCAATCGTCTGCGCAAAAGGATACAGATTCACGACAACCAAATCGATGTAATCCAGTCCGAGCTGCTTCATGCTCTCCCGATGCTCTTCGTTGTCGCGAACGGCGAGCAGGCCGCTGTGTACGGCCGGATGCAGCGTTTTCACGCGGCCGTCCATAATTTCCGGGAACCCTGTAACTTCCGAAATGCCGATAACCGGCACCCCTTTGTCCTTCAACAAGCTTTGCGTACCGCCTGTGGAAATAATTTCAACGCCCAGCTTCGCCAGCTCGCCGGCAAATTCCACGATTCCGGTTTTGTCCGACACGCTGATCAGTGCTCTTTTGATAGCCACTTTGCTTCCTCCCAGTATTTGTTGATTTGAAAAATTCCGTTTCTCTCCGTTCGGCTCCCCGCCGCTACCGCCGCCACAACCGCCAGGCAGTCCGCTACTTCCGCACCGTCACTTTGCGCCCGTCGATGGCCACCCGGCCCTCGCGAAGCCAGCGGATCACCTGCGGCAGCAGCACATGCTCGGCTGCATGAATCCGCTCCGTCAAAGACTCCGCCGTCTCGTGCTCATGAATTTCCACGCTGCGCTGGGCGATGATCGGACCGGAATCCAGCCCTCCGTCCACAAAATGCACGGTCACGCCCGTCTGCTTCACCCCGTAATCGATAGCCTGCTGAATCGCGTTCACGCCCGGGAACGACGGCAGCAGCGAAGGATGAATGTTGATCATCCGGCCGTAATAAGGAATGACCAGCACATTCGTCAGGATGCGCATGTAGCCCGCAAGCACGATCAAATCCACCTGCCGCTCCTGAAGCTCCTGCAAAATCATAGTCTCGTACGCCTCGCGGCTGTCGTATTCTTTGGGACGGAATGCAAGCACAGGCACCTTCGCTTCCTTGGCGCGCTCTACGACAAACGCCTGCGGGCGGTCACAGACAAGAAGCTCGATGCTGACATCAAGCTTCCCCTTTTGCACCTGATCTACGATTGCCGCAAAGTTCGAACCGCTTCCGGAAGCGAATACCGCAATACGGTATGGCTGCATTACACTTCAGCTCCTTGGAACGTCACGACGCGGCTTCCTTCGGTTACGACGCCGAGACGGTAAGCCTTCTCGCCCTGCGATTCGGCGGCTTGAACGGCTTTCTCCGCATCGTCCGCGCTCACGATAACGACCATGCCGATGCCCATGTTGAACGTGCGGAACATGTCGTTGTTGCTGATTCCGCCCTCGCGCTGCATAAGCTGGAAAATCGGCAGAATCGGCCAGGAGCCGTATTCGATCTGTACATTCACGCCTTCCGGCAGAACGCGCGGAATATTTTCGATGAAGCCGCCCCCTGTAATGTGCGCCATGCCCTTGATGCCCACTTGCTCCAGCATCGCCAGCACCGGCTTCACATACAGCTTGGTAGGCTCAAGAAGCACGCTGCCGAGCTTATCGCCAAGCTCTTCCACATGATCTTGGAGCGAGTACCCTTTGTCTTCCAGCAAAAGCTTGCGCACAAGAGAAAACCCGTTGCTGTG
The DNA here is from genome assembly GCF_056120505.1 of Paenibacillus sp. sgz302164. Lineage (NCBI taxonomy): Bacteria > Bacillati > Bacillota > Bacilli > Caryophanales > Paenibacillaceae > Paenibacillus > Paenibacillus sp. sgz302164. The sequence continues at coordinate 103,352 of NZ_JBVYOL010000020.1, forward strand.
CACGCCGCTTGAAGCCAGGCCCAAAACTACGTCTCCGGGACGGATGGTGGAGCCGTCGATGATTTTTTTCTTGTCGACGATTCCTACGGTAAAGCCGGCAATGTCATACTCCCCCGAGGCATACATGCCGGGCATTTCCGCCGTTTCTCCGCCGATCAGCGAACAGCCGGACTGCGCGCAGCCGTCGGCGATCCCTTTGACAATCGCTTCGATTTTCTCCGGCACGACTTTGTCGCAAGCGAGATAATCGAGGAAAAATAAGGGCTCGGCGCCTTGAACGACGATATCGTTCACACACATAGCCACGGCGTCGATCCCGATCGTATCATGCTTATCCATCGCAAAAGCGATTTTCAGCTTCGTGCCCACTCCGTCCGTACCGGATACGAGCACAGGCTCTTCGTATTTGTCCTTGTTCAGGCTGAACAGCCCGCCGAAGCCGCCGAGGTCGGTCATCACTTCAGGCCGGAACGTCCGTTTGACATGCTTTTTCATCCGTTCTACGGCTTCGTTTCCCGCCGCGATATCGACTCCAGCTTTTTTATAAGCATCCGACACTTCGTTTCCACTCCTTTGATTTATAAAATCGGGAGGCCGGACGCTCGTCCGAACAGCTCTTCCGCCGCCCGCTGCCCAGCCGTCCCGCCGAAACTTTAAGCCGCCAAGTCGGACAATTAGTCGCAAGCACAGCCCACTTTGGTCGTATCGACGATTTCCGTCGGATAATTGTTGTTGAAGCACGCCATGCAATAGCCGCTTTCTTTACCCGCCGAGCCTTGGCCGATCGAATCGAGCAGCCCCTCTTGCGTGAGGAAATGCAGCGAATCCGCATTGATCGCTTTGCGAATCTCCTCAATGGAATTCATGGCCGCGATCAGCTCCTTGCGCGATGGCGTATCAATGCCGTAATAGCAAGGGTTCATAAAAGGCGGCGAACTGATCCGTACATGCACTTCCGTCGCGCCCGCCTCGCGCAGCAGGTTGACGATCCGCAAGGAAGTCGTGCCGCGCACGATCGAGTCGTCGATCATGACGACGCGCTTGCCTTCCACGACTTTGCGGACGGCGCTCAGCTTCATTTTGACGCCCTGCTCGCGCAGCTCCTGGCTCGGCTGGATGAACGTCCGGCCGGTGTAGCGGTTTTTGATCAGTCCGAGCTCGTAAGGAATGCCCGTCTGCTCGGCAAAACCGATCGCCGCGGAAATGCTCGAATCCGGCACGCCGGTCACGACATCGGCGTCGACGAACGATTCCATCGCCAGTCTTTTGCCCATCCGCTTGCGCGCGGAGTGGATGTTGACCGTATCGATGTCGCTGTCCGGCCGCGCGAAGTAAATGTACTCCATCGCGCAGATCGCGCGCTTGCCGCCTTCCGCGAAGCGCTCCTCGTGGAAGCCGTCGCGGTCGAGCACGATCAGCTCGCCGGGCTGCACGTCGCGGAAATACGTCGCGCCGACGGCGTCGAACGCGCACGTCTCCGACGCGAACAAGTACGCGTCGCCGAGCCGGCCGATCATGAACGGACGCAGGCCGTGCGGATCGAGCGCGGCAATCAGCTTGTCCTTGGTCACGATCAGGAACGCGAAGCCGCCGATGACTTGCGCCAAGGCGTCTTTGACCGCGTCCACGATGTTATCGTGCTTCGAGCGGGCAATTAGATGCGCCATGACTTCCGTATCGCTCGTCGTTTGAAAAATCGAGCCTTGACGCTCCAGCTCCCGCTTGATGATGTTGGCGTTGTCCAAATTGCCGTTCGTGGCAATTGCCAAATCACCCTCGCGGTACTTGAACACGAGCGGCTGCGCATTCGCCAGCTTGCTCTCGCCTGCGGTCGAGTAGCGCACATGCGCAATCGCCGTCGAGCCGGTCAGAGGGGAAAGCGTCTCGCCCGTAAATACTTCTTTTGCCAGTCCCATGCCCCGGTAATAGTTAAACTGCTCCTTGTCGACCGTGCAGATTCCCGCGCTTTCCTGCCCGCGGTGCTGCAGGGCGTGAAGCCCGTAATAGCACAGCGAAGCGGCGTCAGGGTGACCGTACACCCCGAACACACCGCACTCTTCATTCAGTTTGTCCAACAGTCCGCCATGGCCGCCTGTACCTTCGTTGAAATACGCACCTGTCCAAAGCTCGTGCTGCCGCTCGCCCAATTGGACGATAGGGGCAGCAGGAAGCTTCAGGGCCCCGGTTTGAGTCTCCGCCACAGAAAGCTCGGGGTTTCGGGCTTCGAAACTCACTGCATTAGACATGGGATCGCATCCTTCCAGACCTTTTCCAGCTCGCTAACCGGAGACTGGATTTGCTGGCCGTCGTTGACGGCTATGCTCAGTTCTGTTCCCGTTACTGTTCCGATTTCCTGATAAGGCACGCCTTGCGAAGCGATCCAGTGTTTCAAGGCATCGGCCTTGTCCGGGGATGCCGTCAGCACAATGCGCGACTGGCTTTCGCTGAACAGCGCGAAGTCCGGACGAAGCTCGGTCTTGAACGTCACGTTCGCGCCGATGCGGCCGCTGATGCAGCTCTCGGCGAGCGCTGCGGCAAGACCGCCTTCGGACAAGTCGTGCGCAGAAGCGACGAAACCTTCCTGGATTGCTTTCAATACGGTTTCCTGCAGGCGTTTTTCCACAGCCAGATCAAGCTCCGGAGGGCGGCCTTCGGTTACGCCGTGAATGACATATTGGAATTCGCTGCCGCCGAGTTCCGCTTTCGTCTCGCCGAGCAGGATGATGATGTCGCCTTTTTGCTTGAAGCTTTGCGTCGTAATGTGGTCGATGTCATGCACAAGACCGACCATTCCGATAACCGGAGTCGGGTAAATCGCACCCTTCGCGTTCTCGTTGTACAGCGACACGTTGCCGCCGATGACCGGAGCGTTCAGCTCGCGGCACGCTTCCGCCATGCCGTCGGTCGCTTTCTCCAGCTGCCAGAAAATCTCGGGCTTATCCGGACTGCCGAAGTTCAGGTTGTCCGTAATCGCCAGCGGCTCCGCGCCGGAGCAGACGACGTTGCGCGCCGCTTCGCTCACGGCGATCCGTCCGCCTACTTCCGGATCGAGGTACACGTAGCGCCCGTTGCAGTCGGTCGTCATCGCCAGCCCCTTGCGGGTGCCGCGAATCGTCACGACCGCTGCGTCCGAACCCGGGCGCACCGCCGTATCCGTACGAACCATGTAGTCATACTGGTTGTACACCCATTCCTTGCTCGCGACCGTCGGAGACGCGAGCACAGCTTTCAGCGCATCCGTGAGCTCCGTTACCTCCGGGTAACGGGTCGTGTCGATGGATGCGTTCGCCTCGTAGTAAGCCGGCACCTTGCTCGGCTTACTGTACACCGGGCACTCGTCGACGAGCGCCCCTACAGGCATATCCCCCACGACCTCGCCGTGGTGGATCAGACGCAGGCGACCGTCATCGGTCACCTTGCCGACTTTCGCGCAGTGCAAGCCCCAGCGCTCGAAAATGCCTTTCGCCTGAGCCTCATGCTGCGGCTCAACGACGAACAGCATGCGCTCCTGCGACTCGGACAGCATCATTTCGTAGGCCGTCATGCCCTCTTCGCGCTGCGGCACTTCGTCCAGATAAAGCTCCATGCCGTTGCCCGCTTTGCTGGCCATCTCGGCGCTGGAGCATGTCAGCCCCGCCGCGCCCATGTCCTGAATGCCGAGCACGATGCCGGAATCGATCAGCTCCAGGCATGCTTCCAGCACGAGCTTTTCCATGAACGGATCGCCCACCTGTACCGCCGGGCGCTTCGCTTCCGACTCCGCCGTCAGCTCCTCGGACGCGAACGTCGCGCCGTGAATGCCGTCGCGGCCCGTCGCCGGACCGACGTAAAATACCGGGTTGCCGACGCCTTTGGCGACGCCGCGCTGAATTTTATCGTGGTCGATCAGACCGACGCACATCGCATTGACGAGCGGGTTCCCCTCATAGCTCTCGTCGAACATAACCTCGCCGCCGACCGTCGGAATGCCGATGCAGTTGCCGTATCCGGCGATCCCCGAGACGACGTGCTCGAACAAATATTTCACGCGGTCGTTCTGCAATTTGCCGAACCGCAATGAATTCATCAGCGCTACCGGACGTGCGCCCATCGAGAAAATGTCGCGGATAATCCCGCCCACACCCGTCGCCGCGCCTTGATAAGGCTCGATCGCCGATGGGTGGTTGTGGCTTTCGATTTTAAATACGACCGCCTGGTTGTCGCCGATATCTACAATGCCTGCGCCTTCCCCGGGTCCCATCAGGACGCGCGGTCCCGTTACCGGGAATTTGCGAAGCACGGGCTTGGAGTTTTTGTAAGAACAGTGCTCCGACCACATGACGCTGAATACGCCGATCTCGACATAGTTCGGATTGCGTCCGAGAAAGCCGCAGATCAGTGCGTATTCCTCGTCGGTTACGCCCATTTGCTTGTATATTTTCTGCTCCGCGATTTGCTCGGCCGTTGGTTCCTTAGCGGATAGCTGCTGCGCCATGTTTCTCCCTCCAGGTGCTTAGAATCGATGTGAACATTCTCTTGCCGTCCGCCGATCCGAGCAGCTCATGAATGGCTCGCTCCGGATGGGGCATCATACCTACTACGTTGCCGGCTTTGTTGCAAATACCGGCGATATCGTCAATCGATCCGTTCGGGTTGTTGCCCGCTTCGTAACGGAATACGATCTGCTTGTTCTCCTGCAGCTCTTTCAGCGTCGCCTCGTCACAGTAGTAATTGCCTTCGCCGTGCGCGATCGGAATATCGATCAGTTCGCCTTCGGCATAATCCCGCGTGAACGGAGTCGCATTGTTTTCCACCTTCAGCAGTGCCTGATGGCAGCGGAACTTCATGCCGTTGTTGCGCAGCAGCGCTCCCGGCAGCAAGCCTGATTCAGTCAAAATCTGGAACCCGTTGCAAATGCCCAGAATGTATTTGCCTTCTTCCGCAGCTTTCACCACGGCTTTCATCACGTTCGTAAATTGCGCGATCGCGCCGCAGCGCAGGTAGTCCCCGTAGGAGAAACCGCCCGGCACGAGGATGCAGTCATACCCCGAAAGATCGTCCGCCGTATGCCATACATAATCGACCGGCTGCCCGATCGTATCTTCAACTGCCTTGTAGCAGTCGATGTCACAGTTCGATCCCGGAAACACAAGAACCGCAAATTTCATGACGTTCTCCTCCTTCATCGTTTTACGCCAGCTCGTAGCGGTAGTCCTCGATAACCGTGTTCGCAAGCAGCTTCTCGCACATCGCTTTCACACGCGCTTCAGCCTCGGCCTTGTCCGTCGTGTTCAGCTCCAGCTCCAAATATTTACCGATGCGGACTTTGCCCACCTCTTCAAAACCCATCGAATGCAGCGCTCCCTGAACCGCCGTTCCTTGAACATCCAATACGTTCTGTTTGATCGTTACATATACGGTTGCTTTCATTTCCTATTCTCTCCTCCTCGAATTGACTGCCCTCTGTTAGCCCTGACCGGCCACCCTCAGCATGATAATAATCGGGTCTGCTGCGTATGCGTTAATCCGCCAAACGGCGAAGAATTTCTTTGTACCTGCGGGACGTCTCTTCCACAACTTCGGCCGGAAGCTCGTCCGGCTCGCTGTTTTTGTCCCAGCCCGAGCCCGCCAAATACGTGCGCACCGGCTCTTTGTCCATCGAATCGATCTCGATATCGAGGGCATAATTGTCCTCCGCCCAGTAGCGCGACGAATCCGGCGTGAAAATTTCATCAATAATAATCAGTTCACCCGCATAAAAACCGAATTCGAACTTCGTATCCGCCAAAATAATGCCCTTGCGCTCGCATATCGCATGCGCCAGCGTGTACAGCATAATGCTTTTCTCCTGAAGCTCGTAGGTCAGATCCTCGCCGATCAACTCACACATTTGCTGTACCGAAATATCCTCGTCGTGACCGACGTCGTTTTTCGCCGCAGGCGTGAAAATCGGATGCTCAAGACGCTGATTTTTGCGCAAGCCCTCGGGCAGCTTCCGGCCGTTGATTTCGCCCGTTTTCTCGTACTGTCTCCAGCCGTTGCCTGTAATGTATCCGCGAACGACGCATTCTACGGAAATGCGCTCCGCTTTTTTCGCCACGATGATCCGTTCCTTAAGCAGCTCTCTTGCCGCGGCATCGGGAATCACATCGCGCAATTGCTCCACGTCCGTGTGCACGATATGGTTGTTCATGTACCCGCTTGTAATGCCGAACCAATATTTGCTGAGCGAGTTCAGCACGTAGCCTTTGTCCGGCACGCCCGGCTTCAAAATGTAATCGAACGCCGAGATCCGGTCCGTCACCACGATGAGGAAATGTTCGCCCAAATCGTACAGCTCGCGAACTTTGCCTTTGTGCACCAAAGGCGCTAGGACGAGACCGGCGGCCGAATCCAAAATTGTGCTTGCCAAGAACAACACGTCCCTTCTTCTTATTTCAAACCGAGCCGGTCAAAAATCGTATCGACATGCTTCAAATGCCAGCTAGGATCAAAGCAATCGGCGATTTCTTCGGCGCTCAGCGCTTCCGTAATAACCTGTGCGTTCTCCACGATTTCGCGGAACGAGCGCTGCTCTTCCCAAGCCTGCATCGCCCGCGGCTGCACCGTATCGTAAGCCTGCTCGCGGCTAAAGCCTTTGTCGATCAGCTTCGTCATCACGCGGCCGGAGAACGGCACATCGTACGTGCTGCGCATGTTGCGCTTCATATTTTCAGGGAACACGGTCAAATTTTTGATGATGTTGCCCAGACGGTTCAGCATGTAGTTGAGCAAAGTCGTCGCATCCGGCAGAATGATCCGCTCTACGGAAGAGTGCGAAATGTCGCGCTCATGCCACAGCGTCACGTTCTCGTAAGCGGAAACCATATGTCCGCGGATCACGCGGGACAGCCCGGAAATGCTCTCGCAGCCGATCGGATTGCGCTTGTGCGGCATCGCCGAGGAGCCCTTTTGACCTTTGGCAAAAGGCTCTTCCACCTCGCGGAACTCGCTCTTTTGCAAAGCGCGGATTTCCGTGGCGAATTTATCGAGCGACGTCGCGACAAGAGCCAGCGTCGCCATATATTCGGCGTGGCGGTCGCGCTGCAGCGTTTGCGTCGAGATCGGAGCGGCTTTCGTGCCCAGCTTGCCGCACACGTACTGCTCGACGAACGGATCGATATTGGCGTAAGTGCCGACCGCGCCGGAGATTTTACCGTACTGGACGCCGTCCGCAGCAAAGCGGAAACGCTCCAGGTTGCGCTTCATTTCCTCATGCCAGAGCGCCATTTTCAAGCCGAAAGTCGTCGGCTCCGCATGCACGCCATGCGTTCTGCCCATCATCGCCGTATGCTTGTACTGGATCGCTTTTTCCCGCAAAATCCCGATGAAATTCTGGATATCCTTGTCCAAAATCTCGTTAGCCTGCCGCAGCAAGTAACCCAGCGCCGTATCCACAACGTCGGTGGAAGTCAGGCCGTAGTGCACCCATTTGCGCTCAGGTCCAAGCGTTTCGGACACCGCTCTCGTGAAGGCGATCACGTCGTGGCGGGTTTCCTGCTCGATTTCGTAGATGCGGTCGATGTTGAAGCTCGCGTTTTCGCGCAGCACCTTGACATCTTCCTTCGGAATCACTCCCAGCTCCGACCATGCTTCGCAGGAGAGAATTTCCACTTCCAGCCATGCTTTGAATTTGTTTTCCTCTGTCCAAATGCGCGCCATTTCCGGGCGACTGTAACGATCGATCATTGCCGTTCCTCCGTTTGTCTCATTTACTTACTTTCCCCAAATGCCAATGCGTTCTATCCAAGACAGCGCGTTTTGGATGTCGTTCGCCAGCACATTGATGTGTCCCATCTTGCGTTTCTCTTTCGCCTCATGCTTGCCGTACAGATGAACTTTGGCGCTGACGCCAAGCTCGCCGTCCTCCAGAAACCCGGGCTCGTCAATCCGCCTTAGCAGCGGCTCCACATGCTCGCCGAGCACGTTGACCATGATGACAGGCGTCATCAGCTCCGTCGAACCGAGCGGCAGATTGCAAATCGCGCGGACATGCTGCTCGAACTGCGACGTGCGGCACGCCTCCATTGTATAATGCCCGGAATTGTGCGGGCGCGGCGCAAGCTCGTTCACATAGAGCTGACCGTCCTTGGTCAGGAACAGCTCTACCGCGAGCAGCCCGACGACGCCGAGCGAATCGGCGATGCGCATCGCCAGCTTTTCCGCTTCGCGCTGCACTTCTGCGGCGATTCTCGCCGGCACGATGGACAAATGAAGAATATTGTCCACATGTATATTTTCCGCCGCAGGAAAAGCTTTCACTTCCCCGAGGGGGCTTCTCGCTGCAATAACGGACAATTCCTTGTCAAAATGAATGAATTGTTCGAGCACAAGCTCCGTCTTCGCCCGGCTCAGCGTTTCGTAGGCTTCCCCGACCTCATCCAGAGAGCGAATCACCCACTGGCCTTTGCCGTCGTAGCCGCCGGTCGCCGTTTTGAGCACGCACGGCGTACCGAAGCGCTCCACAGCTTCCCGAAGCTGCCCGGCGCTTGTAATCTCCGCATAGGGCGCTACCGGCACGCCGGCCGCTTCGATCGCTCTTTTTTCGCGCAGCCTGTGCTGCGTCGTATATAAAAGCTTGCTCCCCTGCGGGACGTAAGCTTCTTGCATCAAAATGTCAGTAACGTGCGCGTCGACGTTCTCGAATTCGTACGTGATGACGTCCGACCGCGCGGCCAGCCTTCTCGCCGCCTCCACATCGTCATAACCGGCCAAAATTTGCTCGTCGGCGACTTGGCCGCAAGGCGCGTCCTCCGTCGGATCGAGCGTAATAAAGCGATAGCCCATGTTCCGTCCGGCCAGAGCGAGCATGCGGCCGAGCTGGCCGCCGCCCAAAATGCCGATGGCGCCTCCCGGTTTAATGACTTTACCGTCTGCTCGTGTCATGACAGGTCACTGCTTTCGATTACGGTCTGCGCGATGCGCTCGCGGCGGGCTTTGATTTTCGCCTGCAGCTGCGGATCGAATGCGCCCAGTATTTGCGCGGCGAGCAATCCGGCATTCGTCGCGCCGGCATGACCGATCGCCACCGTAGCAACGGGGATGCCCCCCGGCATTTGCACGATGGACAGCAGCGAGTCCAGACCGTTCAGCGTGGACGTTTTCACCGGAACGCCAATAACCGGAAGCTCGGTTTTGGCTGCTACCATCCCTGGCAGATGAGCCGCCCCGCCCGCTCCGGCTATAATCACTTGAATGCCGCGGCCTGCCGCCGACGCCGCATATTCGAACATAAGATCCGGCGTCCGGTGCGCGGAAACGACCTTTTTCTCATAAGGCACTCCGAGCTCCTCCAACATGTCGCATGCGTGCTTCATCGTTTCCCAATCCGACTGGCTTCCCATAATGACACCAACACGTACAGTCATGATAAACCTACTTTCTTCAATAATAGAGGCTGTCAGCAAACTAAAAAATGCCCAGGGCTAGAATGCACGATTCTACACGCTGGACAGCAAAAGAACCGAATGCAAAAAGACCATCATCTATCTATGGTTCCCGGCATTCGCATCCTCGTAGTCCAAAAATTCACGGTTTTTGGGTAGAAACTTTCAGGCCTTATCCCCGACATTATACGAGTCGATTCGACATCTTCAATTAGTGGGGAACTTGTTTCCCGCTTACCTAGTTTACTACCAACTAACGTGTCATGTCAATTTCAAAAAACGAACATTTTCCCGCACTTGCTTTTAAAAAGTTCGCGTTTTGGCGGCGATGTATAAAAAAATGAAGGCGGAATGAAATCATTCGTCAGTTCCATTAAGAAAAAGGGGGAAAACTGGGATTATTACCAACAAAAAAAACAAAACGATCACCCGACTAGCGACCGCTCGAACTCATCAACATATTTTGGCAAATAATTCGCGCAGCCCGAAGGCGATCACTCCCCCATGTTCTACTGCATTATACCATGCCGCATATCCCCCGATACAATCTTGTATGCACACCGATCAGACAGGGGGCGATTCCTCTATCGTGTAAATAAACTTGTAGGCCAGACTCTTGGAAACGTGAGAAAAAGTGGGCCGGAGTGGAGCAGTAGCCTGTAAAGTAGCTTGTCACGTGAAAACCTGCAAATGCGCAGGTTTTTTCTGTAAAAAGGGTTCATTTTGACGAAAAGCCTGCAATTGTGCAGGAATTTTCGATGAAAATGAACCTGAGCCCATGTTCGCGGCAAAAAGCCTGCACAATTGCAGGAATTTGTCGTGGCCGGCGTATCCATCGAGCAAAAACTGCACTTTTGCAGGTTTTCTTCGGGCAACCAGGCAGATGGTGCGACCGGCTCTGGCGGGCGGGTTTCGGCCGGGCGGGTTTCCGCCGGGCTGGCTTCGGCCGCATGCCCTGCCTTGTCTTGCCGTGGTGCCTGCCCTGCCATCCCGTGCCATGGCATTCCTGTAAAGTAGCTTGCAGCGTGAAAACCTGCAAAAGCGCAGGTTTTTTCTGTAAAAAGGGGGCATTTTGGCGAAAAGCCTGCAATTGTGCAGGAATTTTCGATGAAAATGAACCTGAGCCCGTGTTCGCGGCAAAAAGCCTGCACAATTGCAGGAATTTGTCGTGGCCGGCGTATCCATCGAGCAAAAACTGTACTTTTGCAGGTTTTTTTCACGCAACCAGGCAGATGATGCGACCGGCTCTGGCAAGCGGGTTTCCTGCCGGGCGGGTTTCTGCCGCATGCCGTGCCTTGTCTTGCCGTGGTGCCGTTGGCCTAGCTCCATGCTTTGTCATGCCATGCCCTGCCATACCTTGCCATGGCACCCCTGCTCCATGCCTTGCCGTCCCCCCGCACCCTCGTGCCATGCCCCACCCCCGGGCCGGCTCCGCGCCAAAAAGGGCCCTCCCCAGTCATCTCGCATGACTTCGGAAAGCCCTTTCGGGGAATTGTACGGGTTTCCCCGACATTTACACGGGTTTCCCCGGCATTTACTCGGGTTTCCCCGACATTTACACGGGTTTCCCCCGCATTTACTCGGGTTTCTCCCGGCATTTACGCCGGTTTCCCCGGCATTTCGAACGTGTCGACGACCGGTTCCGGCGTCGCTGCCGGCTCGGCCGCTTCCTGCGGCTGCCCGTTCGGATCGAACTGGTTCTCGCTTTTCGCGATCACGATTGTCGCTACGCTGTTGCCGATGATGTTCGTAATTGCCCGCGCTTCCGACATGAACCGGTCAACCCCGATCAGCAGCGCCATGCCTTCGACCGGAATGACGTTGTTCGGAATCGCCGCGAGCGTCGCCGCCAAAGTAACGAAGCCCGAGCCTGTCACGCCTGCGGCGCCTTTGGAAGTCAGCATCAGCACTCCGAGGAAGGTCAGCACTTGGATCCAGTCCAGATGCACGCCGTACGCCTGGGCGATGAACAGCCCCGCCATGGACAAGTAGATGGATGTGCCGTCCAGATTGAATGAGTAGCCCGTAGGAACGACGAGGCCGACGACCGGCTTCGATGCGCCGAACCGCTCCAGCTTCTCCATCACCCGCGGCAGCGCGGATTCCGAGGAGGAAGTGCCCAGAACGAGCAGCAGTTCTTCCTTAATAAAGGCGAGCAGCTTGAGAATGCTGAAGCCGTAAATTTTGCAGATCGTGCCCAGTACGACAAAAATGAAAATCGCCATCGTGACGTACACGGAACCCATCATTTTGCCGAGCGAGAACAAAGAGTGTACGCCGAATTTGCCGATCGTGTAGGACATGGCCCCGAAAGCCGCGACCGGTGAAAATTTCATGATGATCGCCACAATGCGGAAGAATATTTCATTCGTTCTTTCCAAAAAGACCGTTACCGGCTTCGCTCGCTCGCCAAGACCGGCCATCGCCAAACCGAACAGGACCGAAAAGAATAAAACCGGCAGCATATCGCCTTTCGAAAAAGCCGCCATCACGTTATCGGGAACGATACCCGTTATGAAGCCCAGGAAGCCGTGGCTGCTCTCAGCCGCTTGTTTCGTATAGCTCGCCACATCCCCGGCTTTCACCGCGCTCGTATTCATGCCCGCTCCGGGATGAAAAACGTACATGACCGCGATGCCGATCGCCATCGCAAACGTCGTAATGACTTCAAAATAAAGCATCGCTTTGCCGCCGATCCGGCCGATTTTTTTCAAATCGCCCATGCCCGAGAAGCCGATGACAATCGTAAAGAATACGATCGGAGCGATCACCATTTTGATCATTTTCACGAAAATATCGGATAATATCTTCAAATTATCGGCCTGCTGCGGAAAAATTTGCCCAACCGCAATCCCCAGAACGATAGCGACCAACACCTGCACAGTCAAATTTTTGCCAAGTTTCATTGGAAGTACCTCCTTGGATCAAGATTTTGCTTGCACTTTTTCCCGGCGTCTTCTGGCAACACCATCCTCGTAGGCCGCTTGAATGACCGCTTCTCTAACTTGCTCAGCAACAGAATGGTTGAAAACGCTCGGAATGATATAGTATTCGTTCAATTCGTCTTCCTGGACAACCGAAGCGATCGCTTTGGCTGCGGCGAGCTTCATGTTTTCCGTCACCCGGGAAGCTCTGCAGTCGAGCAGTCCGCGGAACAGGCCCGGAAAGCACAGCACATTGTTGATCTGGTTCGGGTAATCCGAACGCCCGGTCGCCATCACCCGCACATAAGGCTCCGCCTCTTCGGGAAGAATTTCCGGAACCGGGTTGGCCATCGCAAAGACGATCGGATCTTTCGCCATTTTGGCGACGTCCTCTTTTTTGAGCACGCCCGGGCCGGATACGCCGATGAAAATGTCGGCTCCCGCGATAACCTCGGACAGCGATCCCCGAATTTGCTCCGGATTCGTATGTTCCGCGTACCATTTCCAGAACGGATTGTCATAGTTGCCGTCTTGTGTAATCGCTCCCGGCCGGTCAACGCCGATGATGTTCTTCACGCCCGCGGCCATCAGCATTTTGGTGCAGGCCGTCCCGGCCGCGCCGATGCCGCACAGCACGACTTTGCAATCCTCCAGCTTCTTGTTCACGATTTTGACGGCATTGAACAGTCCAGCCAAAAGCACCACTGCCGTCCCATGTTGGTCGTCGTGAAATACCGGAATATCCAGCTCCTCGATGAGCCGCTGTTCGATCTCAAAGCACCGGGGCGCCGAAATATCCTCCAGATTGATGCCGCCAAATGTTGGGGACAGCGCTTTCACGATGCTTACAATTTCATCCGTATCCTGTGTATCCAGACAAATGGGAAAAGCGTCCACTCCGGCCAGCTGCTTGAACAGCATCGCCTTGCCCTCCATGACCGGCATCGCCGCTTCCGGTCCGATATTGCCGAGACCGAGCACCGCCGTTCCATCCGAGACGACCGCGACCGTATTGCGCTTGATGGTCAACGTATGGGCCAGCGACGGCTTCTCGTGAATCGCCATGCAAACTTTGGCGACGCCGGGCGTATACACCCTGGAAAGATCGTCCCGGTTTTTGATCGGATATTTCGGGCTCGTTTCGATCTTGCCGCCCAAATGCAGCAAAAACGTCTGATCGGATATGTGCACGACCTTCACTCCGGCCAGTGTGCGAATCGCCGCGGCGATAAGCTCGGTATGCTTGTTGTCGTACACGTTGATCGTGATGTCGCGAATGGTAATATTGCTCTCCGTTCTGACTACGTCGATGGCGATAATGTCCCCGCCTGCATCGCTTATGGCTGTAGCGATGCTGCCGAACGATGCCGCGCTCTTATCAAGCTCAAGACGCAAAATGATGCTTGTATTTACTCCTGACGGAATTGACATGAAATTCACCTCAAAGCGATATTTGAACAACTCGAAATAAGTTACAGTTTTCATGATATCGCTTTCAAATCAAGGCGTGAAGAATTTGACCATATTGGTATTTATGGTCTTTTTGGTCACTGTTTTTTTAAACTTTTGAACCCTTCCGCCCGTCCTTTCTATTATAATTAAAGATACATAGCGAAAGGAGCTGCATAACTTGAAAACATTAAATATGTTGAAACAGCAACCGCATACTCGCAAAAAGAGCCCGGCATGGATGAAACTCCCTTTGGCAGCCGCCTTTATCATAGGGGCCGCCGGAGCCGGTCTGCCCTATTTCAACGGTACCGCACTGGCCGCAGACTATTCTTCGGACGTAGAGCTCAAATCTGCCACGCTGAATATTCAAATCGGGGATCAAAAAATAGTCGTTCCGGGAGCGGTCAATGAGGAGGGAGACACTTATGTCGCCCTTGCTTTTTTGGGCAAACAGCTCGGTCTTGCCGCCACCTGGGATGACGCAACGAAAAAGGTTACGGTTACAGGCACGAACAAGACCATGAAACTGAGCAATCAAAACACGGAGTACGAAATGAACGGGCATCGCTTTTACGACACGCTGCCGCCTGTTATTGTGCAGGGGACTACTTATGTGCCCTTGCGGTTTTTGCTTGAACAGATGGGCTACAAAATCGGATACGATAGCGCGAACCGCCTGATTTCGATTCAGCCGATCAAGGAAAATTCGCTCAAGCTGACCAACCTGTCGGCCGATCACACGCAAAGCGGACAAACCGTTACGATTCAATACCCGCAGATCGAAGGTTTGGCGAATAGCGCAGTCAGCGCAAAAATCAACGCCTTCATGAAGTCGGAAGCGGCGAAATACGAAGCGTCCGCACAGGAACTGCTGAAGCAGATGAAAGCGGATCTGGGCAAAGACGATCCCGATATGCATTTCGTTTTTGACGTTAATTATCGGGTGACATACAATCAGCAAAATCAACTGAGCATGTATTTTGAAGTGTATCAATACACGGGCGGCGCCCACGGCATGACCGATTGGAACGCGCATACGTTCGATTTGGCGACCGGGGATGAAATTACGCTCAAGCAAGCGGCCCAAAACGACGCCAACTACAAACAAATCATCAATGACGAAATCAAGAAGCAAATCAAAGAGCGGGGATACGAGCTTCTGGAGCCGTTCGAGACGATCCGCGACAACCAAGGCTTCTATTTGCAGGACGATTCGATCGTCGTCTATTTTTCCTTGTATGAATATACGCCATATGTGCTGGGCATGCCTGAATTCCAGATTCCGGTATCCCGTTTCAAAAGCAAATAAGCTGCTGCAAGCACGGAAGTCAGCCGACCCATACGTACCGGTTAACCGGACGCCCGATGCCGCCGTATTCCAGGTCCAGCTTGACCTGCTTGTTTTTCTCCAAATATTCCAAATACCTGCGCGCTGTTACCCTTGCCAAACCGATGCCTTCGGCGACTTCCTCGGCGGACAGCGGCTTCTGCTGCTGCATAAGAAACATCATCACCTGCTTCATCGTCAGCTCCTGCAACCCTTTGGGCAGGTCCAAACTCGCTTCAGGCAAAGGTCCGGCGGTCTCAAGCCGGGCCTGTTTGCCGCGGAGCAATTGATCCAGATCGGCCTGCGACAAGGTCGTCTCCTTGTTCAGCCCGCTTTTCATCATGCGGTAATTTTCCAAAGCTTCCCGAACCCGTTCGAACTTGAAAGGCTTCATAATATAATCGATCGCCCCTTGACGGAGCATCCGCTGAATCGTCGGAATATCGTTGGCCGCGGTAATGACGATGACATCCACGCCGAGCTGTTCATGGCGGATTTGCTGCAGCGTTTCGATCCCGTTCTGATCGGGCATGTATATATCCAAAATGACGAGATCCGGCTGCAGCGCGCGGACTTTGTCCATCCCCTCCCGGCCTCCTGACGCCGTTCCCGCGATCTCGAATCCGGCAACCCGCTCGACGAACTGCTTGTTCACCTCCAGCACCATCGGATCGTCTTCAATCAGTACGACTCTGAACATCCGTCTCGTCCCCCTTCCTCCTGTCCATCATCGGAAATGTCAATATAAAGCTCGTTCCTTGCCCGACCGCCGACTCTACTTCCATGTGTGCACCGCTTTTGTTAGCGATATTTCGGATCAAATGCAGACCGATGCCCCGGCCCTCCGCGGCTTTGGTCGAGAACCCCCGTTCGAATATACGCCGCTTCGTCTCTTCGCTCATCCCGCTCCCGTTGTCCTCGACCAAAATAGACAGCAGCTCGTCATCCTGCTCGATGCTGATAAAAATCTCCTTGCCGCCCTCTTTATGCTTCAACGCATCGAAGGCGTTCTCGATCAAATTACCCAGAACGACGACCACATCGTGCTGGTCCAAATATTCCGGAAACCGCTGCAGTCTGCTTTCCCGGTCCAAACGAACCTCGATGCCCAGCTCCTTGCCGCGGCTGATCTTGCCGATCAGCAGCCCGGCCACATGCTCGCTCGCGATTTTGCTGGACACAAAGCTGCTCAGCTCGGACTGCTCCTCCATCGTCTGAAACAAATAATCAAGCGCCTTTTGCTTGTTGTCGAGCTGAATCAGCCCACCGATCGTATGGAGCTTGTTCATATATTCATGATTTTGCACGCGCAGCGCATCGACAAACGCCTTGACACCGGTCAGTTCCTCGGCGATTTTCGTCACTTCCGTGCGGTCCTGAAAAATCGCCACGGCGCCGACCGTCTGCCCGCCGACTTTGATCGGGACGCGATTGCTCAAAATGAGTGCAGGTCCTATATGCAGCTCCTGATTATAAACGGCATGATTCAGCTGCAAAATTTCCGGCAGCCGCGTATCGGGCAGCACCTCGCGGATGGGGCGGCCGAGCACGTCCCCTTCGATGTGCAGCATGCGCTTGGCTTTGTCGTTAAACACCGTTACGTGTTCGCGGCTGTCGATGGCAATTACGCCTTCATGCATGGCGTTGAAGGTGGCCGTTCGTTCTACGAGCAGTTGGGCGATTTCCTCGGGTTCGAGCCGAAACATCTGCTCCTTGATATGCCTCGACAGCATCCACGAGCCCCACACGCCGAACAGCATGGACAGCATGACCGTCACATAAATTTGCCCCCGCATGTCGGAAATGATTCCGGCCAAACCGGGCACCAGCTGCCCGGCGAGCACGACGCCGACTTGTTCATGCTGCTCGTTCATGACCGGTACGAACGCTCTGAGCGCCGTCCCCTGCTCGCCGGTCGCCTTGGACAAATACGTATGCTCGGCAAAAGCCGAATGCTCGTCCGCCCCTTCCGACCGCTGCCCGATCCGCAACGCCGACGGGTGCGACCAGCGAATGCCGTCCATGTCCATGACGACGATATAATCAACGTCGTTAATGATCCGAATGCGCTCGGCGATCGGATTGATGTCCTGCCGGCTGCCCTGCGGCGACAGCCCGCCGATAATGGAGGGCAGCTGCGCTACCGTCCGCACAGTGACGAGCAGCCGCTGTCCGAGCTCCTGCTCCTGCACATGCACGACCCGGCCGATCAATATGATGCCGCCGATGCAGATCGCAAACAGCACGATGCCGCAGGACAAAATGGCTATTTTCCAATTCATGCGAAGCCCCTTGATCTTCAACGCCGCACCCCCTATATTTCTGTAAAAAAAACGCACGCAGCTCCCAGCGCGCGGAGTTGCGCTGCATGGCGGCGGTCGGTCGATGTCAGGCGCCGCACGTTGGTCACCGGCTATACTGTCAATCACAGCGCCGCACGCAGCTCACCGCTTAGGGCTATCCTTAAAACCTGCGATAGTGCAGGTTTTTTCGATGGAAACCGGACGGGCGCAGCTGCTCTTCCCCAATCCATGCCTCTCCAGGGTAATCAGATTGTGAAGCTCTTTCAGATCGTTCTGGACCGGAGTGGCGGTACGGATTGCGGCGCTAAAGCGGGGGACTCCTTTCCTGCCACCTGTTGTGGCGCTGAAGTGAGGACCCGAGGCGGCTTGCCGGAGAAAACCTGCGAAAGTGCAGGTTTTTTCCCTAAAAACGGTTCATTTTAGCGAAAAGCCTGCAATAGTGCAGGAATTTTCGTTCGAAATGAATCTAAGCCCCTGTTCGCGGCGAAAAGCCTGCACATTTGCAGGAATTTTTCGCTGCCAGCACATCAGTGAGAAAATAACTGTACTTTTGCAGGTTTTCTTCGCGCAACCAGGCGAGAAAGCTCTAGCGTGCGGGTTTCCGGGCAGCCGAACGTTTAATTGTACACGGATCACAGAGCAAAAAGCTGCACAATATACGAAAATAGAACCCAGTCAGTAAACCTGACTATTTTCACTCTGTAGGTGACCGCCCGCGACGTCATGGTGTTTTTGCAGGCTTTCCACTCGATGCCAGAGGTGCGCCGGCTCCAGATCCGGCCCCGGGAGTCTTTCCTATGCCCTAACGCCTGCTGCAGCGCCAACTCCGGTGCTGACTCCGACTGGCTGGTCTCGCGCAATTTTCATATTTCTTACATTATCATACAATATGATACACTGTTTTTATACTATGGAGGAGGTTGGGGAGGTAAGCATGAGAGCGTTTGCGGGAATCGCTTTGTTCGTTTTGATCGGCCTCCTGACGGCGGTCGGCATCGGATTTTCCTCGCAGTTTAACAGCGGCCCCCGGGTTTATGACGATGAGCAGATCGGCCTCCGGCAGCAGACTACGATCAAATTCAGCTTTGTCGTCGCGGAAAATACGCCCAAAGGCTTGGCTGCGCAAAAGTTCGCCCAACTGGTCAAGGACAAAACGAACGACAACATCAAGGTCGAGCTGTTTCCGAACGGGCAGCTTTATAATGAACCGGACGAAGTCGAGGCGCTGCAGCGCGGCAGCATACAGATGATCGCCCCCAGCTTCTCTAACATTTCTCAGGTCGTGCCCGAATGGATGATCATGGACCTTCCGTTCGTTTTTCAAAACGATGCGGCTGTCGAAGAGGCGTTTCGCGGCAAAATCGGGAACATCCTGCTGCGCGAGCTGGAGCCGAAGGGCATGGTCGGCCTGGGCTTTTGGGCGAACGGGTTTCAGCAAATGACTTCGAACCGCGGCATGCTCGTCCACCCGGAAGATTTTCGCGATTTGAAGTTTCGCATACTGCCGAGCAAAGTTATCGAAGCCCAGTTCCGTCTGCTGAAAGCCAAAACGCTCCCGATCCCGTTCAACCAATCGTACCGCAGCATGGAATCGGGCGAGGTGGACGCCGGCGAGAATACTATTTCCAACATCTATTCGAAAAAGCTCTACCAGGTGCAAAAATATATGACCCTGAGCAATCACGCCTACTTGGGCTACGGGGTGCTGGTGAACAAATCGTTCTGGGAAAAGCTGCCCGCCGATCAAAGAGCGGTGATTGCCGCGGCGATGCAGGAAACGACGGCCTGGGCGAATGCCAATGCGGTTTCCCTCAACAGCCTCCAACTGGAGGAACTGAAAAAGGTCGATCAATTGAACATCCACGTTCTGACGGAAGCGGAAAGAAGTGAATGGATGCAGACGCTCGAACCGGTCTATCGAGAGACGGAAAGCTACGTCAGCAAAGAGCTGATGGGTGCCGTGTACGAGCTTCGGCGCCGCTATTCCGGCGGGCATGAACAATAAAAGCCGACTCCCCCGCGCACAGCGGGAAATCGGCTTTTTCTATACGTTCTGCGGCACGGCACGTTCAACGACAGCTTTACGCTGTGCCGAACGTTACGCCCAGTTCCTTCAACATCCGCCGGTAAGCGATGCTCATCCGGTCTGACTTCAAATGCAGCTCCGCCTGCAGATCAAGGGGCAGCAGCTCGGGCTTCTGGTTTTCCACCATTTCCCGGTCCTGTTCGATAAGAACGTCCTGAAAGCGGATGAACACTTCGTCCGGCTCCTCCAGGGCGTAATTGCGCTGCTTGATCATAAAAGCTTTGCTCCGCTGCGCGGTTTCCGGAAGCACCATCAGGAACAGCCGGAAAATGTGGTCAGTATCGTCGCTCCGCTTCGTAAAAGCGACGCACAGCGGCGAGAACACCTCGTACACGTAGCGGCTGTACACGCCCCGCCCCGTGCCGTCGGGATCCGGCTGATACACGACGATTTCATCGGAGCGAAGCACGCCGTCCTCCTCATACACCCGATAGTCCGCAATTTCCGCGAACTGGCTGTCGCCGAGCAGCCCCTCATGCACGAACATGAGATGGGACACATCGAGAAAATTTTCAACGAGCCGCGGACCTGCGGCCTGCAAAGCATACGGGCCCATGAACACTTCCTTGAAGCCCGCTTCCTTGTGCTTGCCGATTACCGGTTCGGGCAGGGCTGGGGTGCCGAGACACGTCCAGATGAGGCCGTGCGCTTCGACGCATGCGTAAGTTACCGCTCTTGCTTTCGACGGAATCGATTGACCCGCAGGCAGCGCCGGAATCCGCGTGCAGGCGCCGCAGCCGTCGTAGGACCAGCCGTGATAAGCGCATACCAGCTCATCGCCGGCGACTTTGCCGAGCGACAGCGGCACGCCGCGGTGGATGCACAAGTCTTTGAACGCATGCACCCCTTGCGGCGTGCGGAACACAACGACTTGCTCACCCAGCACCTGCACGGCAACCGGACGCTCCGTCAAGGCCGACGACAACAGCACCGGATGCCACTCCGCAAGCAAAACCGAATCTTGGATCGTCATCGCCCGCACTCTCCTTCGCTCTTATTTCGGAATGGTTCCTTTAATTCCCTTCACGAACCAGTTCGTACTCAAAATCTCTTCATCCGTCATTTTCTTCCCTTGCTCAAAGCGCACTTTGCCGTCTTGGTCGGTAATCGGCCCCTGGAATACTTCAAAAGTGCCGTTCAAAATTTCTTGTCTTTTCTTCTCGACAAGATCTTTGACGTCCTGCGGCACGTTTTTGCCGAAAGGCGCCGTCGTCGTGATGCCGTCTTTCATGCTGCCCAAATATGCCTCCGATTTCCAGGTGCCGTCGATCACCGATTTCACGGTTTGCGTATAGTACGGTCCCCAGTTCCATTTGGGATTGGAAATGTAAGTTTCAGGCGCGTATTTGCCCATGTCGGAGTCGTTGCCGATGCCCCATACTCCGCGTTCCGCAGCGGCCTGGATGCTGGCCGGTGAATCCTGGTAAGCCGCCAGCACATCGACGCCTTTATCCAGCAAGCTGATCGCCGCCTGCTTCTCGGTAGCCGGATCGAACCAGGTGTTGCTCCAAACGACGGAGACGTCAATGTCCGGATTCGTGCTTTGCGCGCCGAGAGTAAATGCATTGATCGTGTAAATGACTTCCGGGATCGGATAAGCGCCCACGTAGCCGAGGTGCTTGTTCTTCGTCAGTTTTCCCGCCGCCATGCCGACCAGGTAGGCGCTTTGATACTCGCGGCCCATGTAAGTTCCCATGTTCGGCAATGTTTTATAGCCGGTTGCGTGCAGGAACTTCACATTCGGGTACTTTTTCGCCACATTGTACATCGGGTCCATATAGCCGAAGCTCGTTCCGAAAATGACGTCGTTTTTTTGCGCCAGCTCCTCGAACACCCGTTCGGCATCGGCGCCTTCCGGTACGTTTTCAACCGTCGTCGACTTGATGCCCAGCTCCTTCTCCATCATGAGCCTGCCCTGGTCGTGCTCATACGTCCAGCCGCCGTCGCCCGGAACGCCGATGTAAACGAATGCGACCCGCGGAAGCTTTTTCTCCGCCGCAGGCGTTACTGCTGCCGCCGAAGCGGACGGCGCTGCCGAGGGCTCCGCCGTACCGGCGGGCTTCGCCGATTCTTGCGAACAAGCCGTCACGATCATAAGCATGAGTGCGGTTAACGATAACATCATTTTTTTCATATTATTTTCTCTCCTCCCCGTTCATCGGCAATGCACATTGTGCTCAAATCCGCTTCTCCCGCTCGTACGGGATGCCTAATGACGCCGGACCGGCCCGCGGCTTGCCGCGATTTCGCCAGCCCTCGAACATAAGCACGGCAATCGTGATCATATAAGGCAGCATTTTCAGAAAATGAGGCGAAATCGCATGCTCCAGCAGTTGGACCCGAAAGCCCAGCGCATCCAGCCCGCCGAAAAAATAAGCGCAAAACAATGCGCGGAGCGGATTCCACCTGGCAAAAATGACAAGCGCCACCGCGATCCAGCCCCGCCCCGCCGTCATGCCTTCGATCCAGCTCGGCGTATACGCGAGAATGAAGTACGCGCCGCCCATGCCCATCAGCACCGACCCGGCGATCACGCCGGCATACCGCCCGCCCAGGACGGATATACCCATCGCATCCGCGGTTCCCGGGCTTTCGCCGATCGCGCTGAGCTTCAGGCCCCACGAAGTTTTGTACATACAAACATACAGCAGAGCGGTGAGCGCAAAGCTGCACCAGACGAGCAAATCGAGATGCGCGAACACCGGACCTATGAGCGGAATCCCGTCAAGCCACGGCACATTCACTTTGGGCACGGCTCCCGCAATCGGATGGGCGGCAATCGGCTTGCCGACATAAGCGCTGAGCCCCGTTCCGAAAAGCGTCATCGCCAAACCGCTGATGACCTGATTCACCCCCAGCGTCACCGTCAAAAAAGCATGAACCGCACCCAGCGCGCCGGTTACGGCAAGAGCGCCAAGCACCGCAAGCGGCAGGCTCCCCGTTTTCAAATAAATCGAACACGCGGTAACCGCGCCTACAAGCATCAACCCTTCCACGCCCAAATGGATGACGCCGGATTTCTCGGACAAAATCCCGCCCAGCACAGCAAACAATATCGGCGTACCGGCCGTGATGGCAGCAATCAACAAACTTGTGTAAAAATCCATGCCCCTCGCCTCCTGCCCGCTAGCTTTCCGCCTTTCGCCCGACCCCGACCAGCCGGTACCTGCTAAGCTGCTCCCCGCCAATGACGAAAAACAAGATAGCTCCCTGCAGCATCAGCGACATCGAAGGCGGCAGTCCGATCGATTGAACGCTGTAGCCGCCGACGATCAGCCCCCCGAACAGAACGGAAGACAACACGATCCCGAACGGGTTCAGCTTGGCCAGACAGGCGACGATGATGGCGGTGTATCCGTAGCCGGGAGAAATCCCGTACATCAACCGATGCGCGACGCCCGATACTTCGCACATGCCCGCTAGCCCCGCTACCCCGCCGCTGATCAGCATCACCAGCAAAATGTGCTTCTTGATCCCTATGCCCGCATACTTAGCCGCGTCGGGATTGGCTCCAAGCAGCTTCCACTCATACCCCCAGCGGGTGCGGTAAACGATGAAAGCCAGCAGCAGCACCGCAAGCAAACCGTAAATCAAACCCAGATGAACCCTCGTGCCGGCAAAAGTAAGCAGCTGTTCACCCGGCGTAAACATCGGCGTCCCCGGGAAATTGAAGCCCTTCGGATCTTTCCACGGGCCAAACACAAAATAATCGAGCAGCGCAAGCGCAATGTAATTCAGCATAAGTGACGAAATCAGCTCATTGACCTGAAAGTACACTTTCGGAATCGCCGTAAGCAGTCCCCACAGGGCGCCGGCAGCCGTGCCCGCTATGAGCATAACCGGAATCGCCACGGCACCCGGCAGACCGGGCACGTAGACCGTGACCGCCGTTGCCGCAACAGCGCCAACGATGAACTGCCCTTCGGCGCCGATGTTCCACACGTTGATGCGGTAGGCGACCGCGACGCCGATGCCGCAGAGCAGCAGCGGGATCGCTTTGACCAGCGTTTCGCTCCAGCCGTAGCGGGAGCCGAAGGCGCCCTGCAGCATTTTGCCGTAGACGAGCAGCGGGTTGATGCCATTCAAAGCGATGAACAAGGCGCAGAACAGCAGCGCCAAAATAACCGATACGAGTGGGACCCACCAGGGGCTGCGCCCGGAGGAATGCCGCACCAGGCGGAACGGCAGCCGTCCCTTCCACGAACGCGGTTCGCCGCCGGCAACCGCCGGCAGCGCGGTCAGCAGCTTTTCCTTCATACCGCTTCCTCCTCCTCCTCTGCAGGCTTGATCCCGGCCATCAACAAACCGATGCGCTCCCGGTCTGCCTCTTCCGCCCGGAAGCCGCCGATCAATTCGCCGCTGTAAATGACCAGAATGCGGTCGGCAATTTGCAGCAATTCGTCCAAATCCTCCGAGATGAGCAGCACGCCGCTCCCCCGGCTGCGCAAATCCAGCAGCATCCGGTGCACCGCCCCGGCAGCGCCGATGTCCAGCCCCTGCGTCGGGTGCATCGCTACAAGAAACGCGGGATTTTGCGAAATCTCCCTGGCAAAAACAAGCTTTTGCTGGTTGCCTCCCGACAGCTGCTGCACGGGCGCATGCACGCCGGGCGTTTTCACATCGAACTGCCCGATCAGCTGCGACGCCCACGCCTGATTGCTTTGCGCGAGCATCATGCCCAGACGGCTGCGCCCCGAGGAGCGGTACGATTTGAACAGCAGATTGTCCATGCTTCCCAAGCTTCCCGCCAGCCCCGTCTTCATGCGGTTCTCCGGCACATGCGCGACGCCCATGTCGATCCGCTGCCGCACCGATTTATGCTGCACCTGCTCCCCGCGCAGAACAATCGTTCCGCTGACCTGCGGTCTTAGACCTGTCAGCACTTCGGCCAATTCCTTTTGCCCGTTGCCCGCGACGCCGGCGATTCCGACGATTTCCCCTTGACGGACTTCGAGGTCGACCGACTTAAGCGCAGCGTGCCCATGATCGCCTTTGGCGGTCAAACTGCTCACCGTCAGCAGTGTTTCGCCCGGAACTGCGCGCTCTGCCGGGGATGGAGACGGGGACTGGATAAGCGTCCCCTTATCGACCATAAGCCCCGCAAGCTCGGCGGCGCCGGTCTCGCTTTTCAGCATCGTCCGGATCATCCTTCCTTTGCGCATCACCGAAATACGGTCGGCGGAGGCCATAACTTCTTTCAATTTATGTGTGGAAACGACGACCGTCTTCCCCTGCCGCTTCATCTCTTCGAGCGTCGCGTACAGCGCCTCGGCTTCCGCAGGCGTCAATACCGCCGTCGGCTCATCGAGCAAAATAATCCCGGCTCCGCGATACAGCGTCTTGAGAATTTCCACCCGCTGCTGTTCGCCGACAGACATTTGCCAGACAGGCCGGTCCAAAATCACTTCCAGACCGTACTGTTCCGCCGTCTGCCGGATATCCTCCCGCTTTCGCCGCAGCCATGCTTTCCCGTGCCAGAAAGCGCCTTTTTCCGCGAGAGCTACATTTTCCAGCGCCGTCATCGTCTGCACAAGGCGAAACTGCTGGTACACGATGGCGATCCCGTGCGCCATAGACATTTTCGGCGATCCGAGCCTCGCCGGCGTTCCGTCCAGCCGGATTTCCCCGGCGTCGGCTTTATACAACCCGGAAAGAATACTCATGACCGTGCTCTTTCCGGCCCCGTTCTCGCCCAACAGCGCGTGGATTTCCCCGCTTTTTGCGGCAAAATCAACATGATCGTTGGCCAGCACGGTACCGAACCGTTTGACGATCTGCTTCATCTCCACCGTATAGGCGACTTCCATCCCCATCCCCCCAGCTGCCCAGCGATCAGTGAAATAATTAAGATTCACTATAAAGAAATGCGAATTGCGCGTCAATTAACATGACATTATTTTGGTGAAAAACACAAGGGAACGACTGTTTTTTATAAAATAAACATAAGATGGTCGATTATCTGACATATAAAAAGCAAGTTATAAGAAAGTCTGCACTTTGCTGAAGTAGGGAGGGATAGCCGATCTTCTCTCCTGCACAGGTTGCGGTGCTGAAAGCCGTTCTTCTCTCCCGCACAGGTTGCGGTGCTGAAGTGGGGGGACAAGGCGGCTTGGTAGGGAAAAAGCCTGCAATTGTGCAGGAATTTTCGCTGAAAGTGAATCTAAGCCCATGTTCGAGGCGAAAAGCCTGCACAATTGCAGGAATATGTCCTGGGCCAGCGTAGCGCCCGAGCAAAAACTGCACTTTTGCAGGTTTTCTTCGCTCAAACAGGCAGATTGTACGGCCGGCTCCAGCGTATGGGTTTCTCTCAAGCCTGAAATGTACACCTTCCCCCCTTTGATGCGCTTGTTTTTGGAGCACTCCTGCAAATGTCAGGCTTCTTGGCCAAATTGTACCTCTAGCCAAACATCCGCAGGCAATTTCTGCACGATCGCAGGTTTTTCCGCCAAACGGGCAGGTTCCGTCGAAAAACCCTTCATTTCGGGCGATTTGGACGATTTGGACGATTTTGGCACTTTGGCGTTTTTGGCACTTTGGCGTTTTTGGCACTTTGGCACTTTGGCACTTTGGCACTTTGGCACTTTGGCACTTTGGCACTTTGGCACTTTGGCGCTTTTGGAACTTTTGTCATTTTTGGCACTTTGGCACTTTGGCACATTTGCAAGGTTGACACGCTGCTAGGCCGCTTGCCGGCGGTTATCGCCGCCTAGCGGGTCCGCCGAACCGCCCTGCCACTTTAGCGCTGTAATGCGCCCTCATACTCCAGTCAAAAAAACTCCTCCTGAAGCGCAAAAAAATACATTTATCCCCAACATTACCAACTTATCCACAGAAGCCGAAACTCACAATGTCCTAGCCAGACAATAAAAAACAGTGCACCGTCGCAACCAATGCACTGTTCCAATATGTCAGTTTCCATCATCCCTATAACGTCCGGATTACCATCCGATGGCTGTGCCGTCTCCGCGCGGATCGGCTGCGCCGCTCATCATCCCATCGGGATCGATGACGATGCCCTGCGCCTGGCCCATAATGCCGTCCCACTCGCCCACTGTCTCTACGCTGTGGCCCCATTCTCTCAGCTTGGCGTATTCATCCGCATCCAGACGATGCTCCAGCTTCAGCGCGTCTCCGTCTTCGCCCCACGTGCGCCCGTACACCCAGCGCGGCAGCGAGATCGCCTCCTGAATCGTCAGCCCGTAGTCGAGCACCCCTGTCAGGATCGACAGCTGCGTTTGCGGCTGCCCTTCCCCGCCTTGTGTGCCAAGCAGCATGCAGGGCTTCCCGCCACGCGCCACCATCCCCGGCATGAGCGTATGGAACGAGCGCTTTCCCGGCTCCAGCACATTCGCGCAGGCCGTATCCAGCGAGAAGAACGAACCGCGATTTTGCAAAATCACTCCGGTATCCCCCGCCGCATACGCGGAGCCGAAATCAAAATACAAGCTTTGGATAAACGATACCGCATTGCCTTCCTCGTCGACGACGGCCGCATAAGCCGTATCCTGCCCGATCGCCGGGGACAAATAAGGCTGCGCATACACCGGGGCGGACTCGATTTCGCTCCAGAGCTGCTTGGCGTACTCTTTGGAAATCAGCCGGTCCAGAGGAATGTCCCGAAAATCGGGGTCCGTCAAAAAGCGGTCCCGGTCGCGGAACGCCTTTTTGATCACCTCGGTCATCAAATGATAAAACTGTGCCGTAGAACGCGGAATTTGGCCAACCTCCACATGCTCCAGCATATTCATCATCATCAAAGCGGTAAAGCCCTGCGAATTGGGCGGCATCTGATAAATGTCGTACCCGCGGTAGGACGCCGAAATCGGCTCGACCCAGGCCCCGGAATGGTGCTCAAAATCCTCCCCGCGAAGCAAGCCCCCGTCCCGCTCGACAGCCGCCGTCAAAGCCCGCATCACAGACCCTTTATAAAAAGCGTCCCTGCCCTCCCGCTGCACCGTCCGCAGCGTATTTGCGAGCTGCTTTTGCAAGAGCCGGTCTCCTTCCTGCAGCAGCTTGCCGCCAGACATATACACAGCGCTCAAAGCCTCGGAGGCGCGAATGAGCGGTTCATTTTTCCGCATCCAATACGCCAGGTTTCTGGAAATCGGAAAACCTTGCTCCGCATAGCGAACCGCCGGCTCCAAAAGCTGCTCCCATGCCAGCCTGCCGTAGCTTTGCCACACCTGCCACCAGGTATCGACCATCCCGGGCACTGTAATGGCGCTCAAAATCCCTCTTTGCGGAATCGCATCCAACCCTTTCGCCTTATAAAAATCAGGCGTCGCGAGCGCCGCCGACCGGCCGCTGCCGTTAAAAGCTACATACTTCCGCGAAGCCGGATGGTAGATGAGAAAAAAAGCATCCCCGCCAAGCCCGGTCATATGGGGATACACGACGGCGAGCGCGGCGCTGACCGCCACTGCGGCGTCAAAAGCGTTGCCGCCTTGCTGCAAAACCATGCTGCCGACGCTGCTCGCCAAATAATGCGGCGTCGCAATCATCGCACGTTCGGAACGAGGCATAATGTTCAGCAATGAGCTTCCTCCTCCCGGGCATAAAAGGCTAACGCAGCCTGAACGGCTTTGCCTGCCGGAACATCCGCTCCGTGCCAGAGCAGCACGGCTTCGAGCGCGCCTAGAACATGCAGCACATTTTTTTGATTGCAGCTGAAGCCCATCGTGCCGATCCGCCATATTTGCCCTTTCAAAGGGCCGAATGAACTGGCAATCTCGATGCCGAAGCTGCCCAAAAGCATGGACCGCACCGATTCCCCCATCACATTCGCGGGAATGCGGATACAGGTGACGACCGGGAGCTTGCAGGCCAGATCGCCGTA
Source organism: Paenibacillus sp. sgz302164 (assembly GCF_056120505.1). Classification (NCBI taxonomy): domain Bacteria; kingdom Bacillati; phylum Bacillota; class Bacilli; order Caryophanales; family Paenibacillaceae; genus Paenibacillus; species Paenibacillus sp. sgz302164. The sequence continues at coordinate 131,684 of NZ_JBVYOL010000020.1, forward strand.
CAGCGTCAGCCCCATCGCACGCAATCCCGCGACGAGCGCCGCTTCATGCCGCTTGTGCCTGGCGAAGCGCCGCTGCAAGCCTTCCTGCAGCACGAGCCGCAGCCCCTCGCGCAGCGCGTACAGCATGGACGTCGCTTCCGTATGGTGATTGAGCCGCGCCGGGCTCCAATAATCCTGCAGCATCCCCAGGTCAAAATAGTTGCTTGGGACCGTCTGCCCCTCGCGCGGATCCGCGGCTTTGTCGCGCAGCCCTCTTTCGATCGACTTGCGGCGAAGCACCTTCGCTTCCACACGCTCGTTGTACGTAATCGGCGCCATTCCCGCCGGCACGGACAAACATTTTTGCGTGCCGCCGATCACCGCGTCAAGCTGCCACGCATCGGTCTCGACCGGCACGCCGCCGATCGTGGCGACTGCGTCGACGACGAGCAGCGCGCCGGTTTCGCGGCATACCGCTCCGATGCCCTCCAGGGGCTGGATGCAGCCCGTCGACGTCTCGCCGTGGACGATGGCGACGATCTGCGGCCGCTCCCGGCGAATCGCCGCTGCGATTTCCGCAGGGTCGAAGACGCCGCCCCATTCGCGTTCGATGATGACGACTTCGGCGCCGCACCGCTCGGCGATTTCGACGAGCAGATTGCCGAAACGCCCGTATATCGGCACGAGCACTTTGTCCCCCGGCTCGATGATACTCACGAGAACGGCCTCTATGCCCGACCGGGAAGTGCCGTCCACCGGGTAACACCAGCGGTTTTCGGTTTGAAACAGCTCCCGCAGCATCTCCATCGTCTCATTCATTAATTCCGTAAATTCCGGATCGAACTGCCCCAATATCGGAAAAGACATGGCACGCAGCACACGCGGATCGACCTCAACAGGGCCCGGCGTCATGATCGTTCGCAAAGAAGGCGCCAAATCTTTATATGCTTTCATCCGCTTTTCCTCCATAGCCGTATTCATATAGTAAATGGACCAGCGTCTGGAATCCCGCTTCCAGATCTTCAGGAGCTGTGTACTCCTGCGGATTGTGGCTGATTCCCGAACGGCTGGGCACAAAAATCATCGCCGCCTTGCAGCATTCCGCGAACAGCTGCGCATCGTGGCCCGCGCCGCTCGCGATCCGCATATGGGCCAGCTCGTAGGACTCGCATATGCGCTCGATATCGCGCATAATCCCTTCGTCCATGCCTACCGGCGGGACATGAAGCCGCTCCTGAACGGCGAGGCGGAGCCCTCGGCTTGCCGCAATTTGCTTCATTTTGCCAAGAAGTTCCGCGGTAAAAGCGTTCATTTTCGCTTCGTCCGTATGCCGGATGTCGAGCGTCATATCCACTTCCCCCGGCACTACGTTGGGAGTCCCCGGCTTCACCTCGAATCGCCCCACGGTCGCCACGAGCGGCTCCCCTTCCTGCAGCGCCATGCTTTCGACCAGCACGGCCATTTCCGCGGCGCCGGCCAGCGTATCGTACCGCCATTTCATCGGCGTCGTCCCCGCATGATTGGCCGTGCCTTCCAGCCGGACCGTAAAACGCTTCTGGCCGACGATCGCCGTGACGACGCCGATCTGCTTATCCAGCCGCTCAAGGACGGCGCCCTGCTCGATATGAAGCTCGATATAAGCTTCGAGGTCGTCCCGCCGGCAGTCGGCCAACGAAGCCGCGCCGAACCCGACAGCTTCCATCGCTTCTTTCAACGTGACGCCGTCAACGTCCGTTTTGCCTTCGGCGTCGGCGAGGGACATCACTCCCGTCACATTGCCGGAGCCCCAGTAGGCCAGCGGAAATCTGCTGCCTTCCTCCTCGCTGAGCGATACGACCTCCAGCGTCCTTTTCGGCATGCCGTACGCCGCTTTCAAAAAGGCCAGCGCCAGCAGCCCGGCAGCTACGCCGTAGGCGCCGTCATATTTTCCGGCGTTTTTGACCGTATCGATATGCGAGCCCGTCAAAACCGGCTTCAATTTGCCGTTCGTGCCCTGCAGCTTGCCGTAAAGGTTGCCGACGGGGTCGAACTGCGCCTCCAGGCCGAAATGCTGCATTTTCGCGGCCAAAGCTTGCTGCGCCTGCAGCCATGGCCTGGTGTACAGCAGCCGGGTAACGCCTCCTTCCGGGTCGGCGCCGTAACCGGCGAGCCACTCCAATACCGAAGTCAGCCGCTCGGAATAAAGGGATAAAAGATGAAACGAATCGGGCGCCATTTTAGCCATTGCCGCCACCTCCCTCCGCATCCTTGTGGCGAAGCCACGTCCCGGCTCCCTTGTCCTTGTCCTTGTCCTTGGCTTTGTCCTCGTCCTTGCCCTCGTCCTTGCCCTTGGCCGCAATCCCTTGCCCCAGCTCGTATACGAACCGCCCGCGGGACAACGTTGCTTGCACCCTGCAGCCGAAAGTCCGGCCGACATACGGGCTGTGCTTGTGCCGCTGCAGCAAATCGTCCTGCCGGAGCGTATAGCCGTGCCGCAGATCGACAACGGCCAAATCCGCGTCCGCACCGATAGCGATTTCACCTTTGCGCGGATGCAGGCCGAAGCGCTGCGCCGGATGCAGCGAGAGCATTCGCGACAGCTCCGGCAGCGGCACCCCTCTGCGCAGATGCCCTTCGTCCAGCATTAGCTCCATGGAACTCTGCGCGCCGGCTATGCCGCCCCACGCTTCGAACATATCGCCTTGTTTCATGTCCGTCGGACACGGCGAGTGATCGGAAGCGATGATGTCGATCCGTCCCTCCAACACCGCCGACCACAGGCGCTCCTGTTCTTCCAGGCTGCGCAGCGGCGGCGCGCATTTGGCGACAGGACCGAGCCTCTCCAGATCGGCGGAGCTGAGCGCGAGATAGTGCGGGCACGTTTCCACCGTCACATTCATGCCTCTCGCTTTCGCCCGATCGATCGCCTCCACCGCTTCGCTGCTGCTGATGTGCACAAAATGCAGCGCACACCCCGTCTGCTCCGCGAAAAACAACGCCCGGTTCACCGCCTCAAGCTCGGCCAGCACCGGTCGGGAATTGACGTAGTCCGCCGCGCCGCGCTTGCCGGCCGCTTGAAACTCACGGGCGAGCCTGCCTACGATCGGCTCGCTTTCGGCATGCAAAGCCAGCACCTTCCCAAGGCTGGCTATCTCTTTCATCCCTTCGAACAGCGTCCAGTCGTCGACTTCCGCAAAAATATCTTCCCCTTCTCCGCCGGGACAGGACATGAACGCTTTAAATCCGGCGACGCCGGCATCCGCCAGCGCCTGCAGCTCGCCGACGTTGCCGGGCACCAATCCGCCCCATAGCGCAAAATCCACGCAGGATTCCTCGCCCGCCGCATCCAGCTTCTGTTGAAGCGCTTCAATGCGCACCGTCGGAGGAACGCCGTTCAACGGCATATCTACGTAGGACGTGCAGCCCCCCGCAGCAAGCGCGGCCGAACCGGAGGCGAAGCCTTCCCAGTGGCCCAGCCCGGGCTCGTTCAAATGCACATGCGCGTCGACCATTCCTGCCAGGACATGCAGTCCTGCGGCATCATAAGTGCTTGCAGCACTCGCCGTTTCGCCAAGATGCCCGGCCAGAGCGGCGATTTTTCCGCCGCGTATGCCGATATCCGTTTGGTAAACTTTATCTTTGAACACAACGCTTCCGCCTCTGATAATCAGGTCAAAATGTTCCAAGAGCTTCTCCTCCTCCCGCCGCTCCCTTCGTCAACTGCCTCTGTACGTGTTGTAGCCCCAGGGAGCAATCAGCAGCGGCACATGATAATGAGATTCCGAATCCGCTACGCCGAACCGAATCGGCACTTGATCCAAAAAAGCCGGCTCCGGCAAAAGGGTGCCCTTGCCCCGAAAGTAATCGCCCACATGAAAGACCAGCTCATAAACCCCCGGAACCAGCTCCTCAGCCGATAAAACCGCGCTGCCGATCCGCCCGTCTTCATTGGTGACAACTGTGCGAAGCGGCTCCAGCCCCCGGCCCTGCAGGCGAAACAGCTCAATCCTGACTCCTTGCGCAGGGCAGCCGCCGCTGATATCCAGCACATGCGTAGTCAGCGCACCGCTCATCGCCCGGCTCCGCCGCTTTCCGCCACATCGCTTTGCGTCATGGAGAACCCTTGAAAACCGTACGGCGGCCGCGGCTCCGTGAACACTTTGCCCTCGCTGTTTTTCGCCGATTCCAGCACCGTTTCCCAAGTCCGGTTATTGGACTCGAAGCGAATCTCCGCAAGCTGCGGAAAACGGCTCAGGGCGCGCAGCCCGATCTTATAAATCAGATTTTGAATCGACGGAGAATTCTCTTCATGGAACATCGTGTGCGCAATATCGCGGATTTGCTCGGAAGCCACATAACCGCCGCGATCCGAATCGAGTGCATCCTCCACGTTCGCATACCGCCAGGCGATGTCCAAAAATATGAACAAAGGCCGATCAAACGATTCCGGCAGCGTCGTATACTCGTCTCTGACAAAACCGGCGAACGAACTGCCCTTTACCTTGATCAGCTTAATGTCCCCAAGCCCGCTCGAATGCTCCGCAATCACGATTCCCTCCCCGGTCCGCGCAACCTCGATCAGAGCGGTGGGATGTTCGTTATGCGAATACCGGAATACAAGCTCGCTGGCCGCGAAGCCGTCTTTGCCGGAAACCGGAAGCTCGTCAAAAGGCACCTGATCCGCCGTCAGCCGGACGCCCGTCATTTGCGGATATGTTTCAAGAAATTTGCGCCCGACGAATTCAAGGAACCCTTCCGCCGTAGCGCCTTCATACTCTCCCGCCTGCCGCAGAATGAAATTTTTCATCGAATCCGTAGCTACAACCTGGGAATTATCTCCCTCCGAAAAAGATGTGAAAAACCGCTCCCCGCTGACCGCAACTTTAATGTTCATACCGAAAAGAATGTTATCCCGCCCCGTAAAACCGGATTCCGGAATCAGCTTCACATTCGTCAATGGTTTTGCATAGGAACGGTATACCCACACGTCGCCTTTTCCGTAATACATCATTCTTTCTTGCCGCGCTTCTGTATGCATGATGGATTCCTCCGTTTCCATTTTCAAAATTTGTGCCAGCCGAAAACGCGCAATTTTACAAACTTCCCGCAGCGCTTTCGCCCTTTCTTCCTCCGCCGTGCCGTGGATACGCATTTGAATCGCTTCGCGAATGGAGTCTTTGGTCTGCCCTTTGACCGCCATAATGAATGGAAAAGCGAACTTTTTCGTATATTGATCGTTCAGCTCCAAAAACTGTTCGTACTCCTGCGGGGTTAAACGGTCCAAACCGGCCCCCGCCTGCTCCAGCACGGAATGGTCCGTCATTGCCACCCGCGTGCCCAGATCGGGATGAGCCCGCAAAAGCGCCAACTGCGCTTCCTCGCCCGCTTTCCAAACCGCCTGCTCCAGCGCCGAAATCAAATCCTGCCGGGAAGCAAACGGCGCGGCATGCCACGCCTGCTCCGCAATCCATGGCGAATGCTCAAAAAGTGCGCCGAAAGCGAGTATAAAACCTTCCCGATCCAGCCCATTAACCTTTTCCAATGTCAGAATCACTCGCCATCACCTCTAAATCCGATACTTTTTTTGCATATCAACTCAATAATTTGTTTTATTGTAAATCCGTACACGGAGGCGGTCAATTTGTATAACGCAAGTTTGTAACCAGACATAACAAGCCGGTTTATTTTTGTAAAAATTACATGGCCACAAAAAAAAGTTGCCCCTTAAGACGTATAGAACCGCCTTAGAGACAACTTTATTCAAGACTTCACCGCGCCTGCCAGCGCCCCGTCTACCAAATAACGCTGTACGAACAAATACAGCACCAGCAGCGGAAAAACAATAATCATGATCCCGCAAGCCAAGAGCGGCCATTGGTTCGTGTACTGCCCATAGAAACTGAACAAGCCTTTTGTAACAGGCGCATACTTCGAGCTGGACAAATAAATGATCGGACCGATAATATCGTTCCAGGTTTGTATAGCCGTCAATGTCACCCCCGTCGCCACCACCGGCTTCATCAAAGGGAAAATAATGTGGAACAAATAACGAAGATATCCGCACCCGTCCATACCTGCAGCTTCATCAAGCTCCCTGGAGATCGATTTGATGTACCCTACGAACATCATGAAGACGATGCCTGTTCCTGTAGTTTTCAAAATCACATAGCCTACCGGATTGTTGTACAGATGGAGCCATTGAATCAGTTTAAACTGCGGCACCAGCGGGTTAGGCAGGAAGATCGACAGCAGGAAGAAAAAATAAATGGCCGAACTCCATTTTACGTAACCTCTGGCCAGCGGAAAGGCCGCAAACAGCGAGAGCATCAAGGTCAGCACAGTGGAGGTGGACGTGTACACCAGACTGTTCAAAAAATAATCCTCAAAATTCCCCTGCTTCCAAGCCCGGACAAAGTTATCCAAATGTATCGACGACGCCAGGGCGTTAGGACTTAAATTGAATTCTTCGACCGTCTTTACCGAAGTGTTCAGCACCAGAAACAAAGGTATTACATAGAGGCCCGCCAGGATGAGAATAATCAGATAAGAGGACAGATTTAATACTGCGCTTCGTCTCATTACATCTGTACCTCTCTTCTACGCAAGTAATACTGTGAAATCGCAACAACGATAAAAACGAATACAAATTGGATCATCGCCACCGCGGAAGCATACCCCAAATCCTGCGTACTTGTAAATGCTGCGTTAAACACGTCCACCGCCAATGTATTCGTGTGAAACTTCCCGCCCGTCAGCACAAAAATCGTATCGAACGTTTGCAAAGCGCCAATCAGCGACAAAAGAATGTTTACCGTAAACGACGGGGCAATGAGCGGGAACGTAATGTTGCGAAAAGACTGCCACGGCGAAGTGCCGTCGATATATCCGGCTTCGTACAAATCCTTCGGAATCGTCTGCAAGCCCGCAAGGAAAATGACCATGGAATACCCCATGTACATCCAGATCTGAACGAAAATAACGAGCGGAAAAGCCGCGTCATAGCTGCCCAGGAAATTGGAATGGCCTCCGAACCAGCCCAATATTTTCTGCACAGGCCCTTCCAGGGGGTTGAACATCATTTTCCACACAAGCCCCGACACCGTGACGCCAAGCACAACCGGAAGAAAAAATACCGCCCGGAAAAAGCCGTCGCCCTTCAGGCGCTGATTGAGAAGAACGGCTGCGAACAAAGCAATTCCGTTCTGGAAAATCGTCACGGCAAGCGAAAAGTAAAGCGTCCTTTCTATGCCCAAAATCCGTTCCTGCTGATCGGAAGAGAAAAAGAATCGCTGGAAATTATGCCATCCTACAAACTGCCATTTTTGTCCCGGGAGCCCCGTCATGTTCGTAAACGAAAACAATACCGTGCCGAGAGAAGGCAAAAATCCGAACACAAGATAAAGCATCAACGGAATCGACAAAAGCATAAGAGGCACATGTTTGCGGAAACCTTTAGCGAACGGGTACACGTTCACACCTCATTTCACGTAATGCTATTTCGCGGCATCCCACTCTTTTTGACTTAAATTCGCCAGCTCTTGAGGCGTTTTGATCGGCCCGGCAGGTGTCAGGAACTCCGCGTGAACGCTGGACCCAGCTACGTGCTCCCCTGCATTGTTGCGGTTGATGAACAATTGATCCCAAGCGAGCTTAAAGCCTTGGATGTTCGGTTCAAGCTCTTTGATGAACGCGCTCTTCAGATCCACATTCTTCTGAACGGGCAGGAAGCCTACATCGTTCACATATTCCGCATAGTTCGCCGGCTCGGAGAAAAAGGTCAGATACTTCATTGCGGCATCTTTATTTTTCGATTTTTCCGCGACCATGAAGGTCAGATCGTATTTACCTGCGAGCGCTTTATTTTGCGTCGGGTCCGAGCTCCCCGGAATCGGGAAGTAGCCGAATTTGAGATTAGGATTTGCCGCGGCAATCGTCGGAGCATCCCACGTTCCGTCGGCGATCATCGCAACCTTGCCCTGAGCGAACAGGCCTGGAAGCGAGGCGTAATCGACGCCCATGAAGCCTTTATCCGCATAGGTCATCATTTTTTGCGCTTTTGTCAAAATATCGATCGCTTCGGGATCGGTGAACTTGGTTGAGCCGTTCCATAGTCCTTTAATGTAAGCAAGCTGATCCTTGTGAACGCTGGCCTGCAGCCCTTGAACGGCCAGGTTAATCGGCCAGATGTCTTTGCCGGCAAATCCGATCGGCGAAACGCCCGCCGCTTTTAACGTATCGAGCACTTTAACGAATTCGTCCCATGTCGCCGGAGCTTTCAAGCCGTTCTTCTCGAACATTTCTTTATTGTAAAACAGTCCGGAGAAAGCCACGGACCCGGTTGTAATGCCATACACTTTTCCATTGTAGGTTCCGCCGTCCTTAATCGATTCGGGCGTGTAATTTTTGACAAAAGGCTGATCGGAAAGATCCGTAATCAAGCCCGCGTCAATCCATTGCTTCCATGCCGGATCGGCTGCGCCTTTGGACCAATCGGCCGGAGCGCCGACAAGCGCGGACATATTCGTAATAATGTCCACATCATTTGCTTGAATACGAGTTTGCTGCAGCTGCTTGAACGTATCGTCGGAAGGAACCGTCGTATAATCGATTTTGATGTTCGGATACTTTTCCTCAAACTTCTTGTTAAACTTGTCGAACCATTTGTTAGCGGCTTCATTTTTCCAATGAATAATTTTCAAAGTAACCGCTTTGTCGCTTCCGCCTTTCGCGGAATCGCTTCCAGAAGACGCTGCAGTCGATCCTCCGCCGGAGCCCCCGCTTACATCGTTTCCGCTTCCGCATGCCGTCAATGATACAGCCGTAACTAAGGATACGAGTCCTAAAGACCATTTTTTGAGCATTAGATTTCCCCCTGGATTCAATATGAAATGATGAACTTAGCATATCAGTATTTGGAAAAAATCCCGTTTCCAAGAAACATTATCCACGAAATTTTCGTTAATGTAAAGATTTTTTTAGAAGTTTTTCTGCTTGTTTTCGTAAAATAATGCTAAATAGACACGATTTTCTCGTGGAATCCCTAAAAAACCGCGAAAACTTTCGTTAAAATCCGATTTCTCATTGACGAAAAGTTTCAATATGTTAAGATTAATTACGAAAATCTGCTCTTTGGCATCGAAGGCAAAAAGAGGTGAGCCCATTGAAAATAACGATTAATACAATTGCTAAACTCGCCGGGGTATCCGTTTCTACCGTTTCCAAAATTTTGAATAATTACGATGAAGTAAGCGAAGAAACCAAACAAAAGGTTCTTAAAATCATTCAAGAAACCGGCTATCAATCATCCTCCACGGGCAAAGCGGCCATAGGCGGCAAAAAATCCAATCTGGTCGGAGTCATCTACGCCGGAAAAATCAATGCCGAATTCAATCATCCGTTTTTTATCGATGTAATTAACTCTTTTAAAAAGCGCATCGGCCTTCTCGGCTATGATTTAATTTTTTTCTCAAATGAGAAATTCCATGATTCCGAAAAAGATTATCTGGCCAGGTGCAACTATTTTCAGGTTGACGGCTGCATATTGATATCCGGGGAGGAATTGGAGCCTTGCATCTCCGAGCTCGATCAAAGCGATATTCCCTGTATTGGCATCGACCTCGAATTAACGGGGCGCAATTCCGGATTTATTATGACAGACAACTCCAATATGGCTAATAAAGTCGTGGAACACTATTATTTGCAGGGGTTTAAGGAGATCGGCTTTATCGGAAGCCATAGTCCGATTTCCAGAATGCGGGAGGGTTATCTCAAGCAAGCTATGCAAAACTTCGGGCTGTCCGTGAATGACAGCTGGTTTGTAAGCGAGGCTGATTTTTTCGAAAACAGCGGCTATCTCGCGATGCAAGAAATGTTAAGCCGCGGACAGCTCCCGCGGGCCATATTCGCAGCCTCCGACCATTTGGCGATCGGCACTATGCGAGCTTTGAGGGAAAGGGGAATGGCCGTCCCGAACGATGTGGCAATTATCGGATGCGACGATATTGAAGCATGCAAATATATGTATCCTCCCCTGTCCACAATGCGGCAGGACAAAGAAAAAATCGGCTTGCTGGCCGCCCTGATGCTGTTTGATTTAATGAATCACCAGCTTCAGTCCAGCGCTGTCATGGTAGAGCCTGAGCTGCTCGTACGCCAGACCTGTCATTAGAGCCGCCGGCAAATCAAAAAAACCGACAAGGCAGCCTGTTTAGAGGCTGCTTTGTCGGTTTCAAAGAACTGCAACGCGGCGCTAGGCACGCCACGTACAATAAAAAATAGCCTTCCTGAGATTGTTTTCTCAAGAAGGCTATTTCTAGTGCTTGGCAACGTTCTACTCTCCCAGAACCCTTCGGTTCAAATACCATCGACGCTGGAGGGCTTAACGGTCGTGTTCGAGATGGGAACGCGTGGATCCCCTCCGCCATCATCACCAAACAGGATGTTTCTGCCAGGAAACATCAATC
>NZ_JBVYOL010000021.1:0-133182 GCF_056120505.1 Paenibacillus sp. sgz302164
CCCCCTATCCATCATCGATTCCTCTTCGATCACACTCTCGAGTCATTTTGGCAAGTGGGCGTTTGTCGACCAAGAAAAGAATCAGGTAAAGCTGCACCTGAGCCTGAGCACACAATGGCCGGATCTGGCGATTCCCAGTAAAGTCGTGTTGTCGACGGGAGCCGTGGCGGATAAAGAAGTTGCGATCGAACTGGTTACCGAGCAAGGAACAACGTACGTGATGGATCGCGGATACATCAACTACGCTCACTACAAGAAGTGGCTCGAAGCAGGGATCTTCTTTGTCGCTCGCGTTCAGAAGAACAGTAAAACTCAGATCTTGGAGACACGTGCACTCCCGGCAGAGGAAGCTCATTTGCGGCTGGATGCGGATGTCCTCATGGTTGTTCCGAACAAGCCTGATCAGACCATGAGGCTGCGTTTAGTGGAGTTCAAGGACGACAAAGGCCATACGTACCGCCTGATCACAAGCCGCTGGGACCTAACGGCACAGGAGATCGCGGATATCTATCGCGCCCGCTGGGACATCGAGTTATTTTTCAAATGGATGAAGCAGTACTTGCGACTCGCTAAACTGTACAGCAACAAGCCTTCTGCAGTATGGAACCAAATTTATATAGCACTCATCGCCCACGCCTTGTGTGTCTTGGTGAAGCTTCAAACGGGTACGAAACAAGGACTCTGCAAAGTGCTGAAGCTAATGCGTCAGTACATGGCCAAGAGTTGGGAGAAACTGCTTGACGCCTTGTTCCGGAAACCGACGAAGCCTTCAAAAGGCCGTCAGAAGAAGCCGAAACGAGGACGCTCAAGAAGCTCCCCAAAGAAGCACGTGGCGCAAAAGTTCGTGCTGACTAACGAATTCAACCAATAATTGATATATTGCCTAAAAATGGTAACCCCCTCGATCAATAGGCCATCGACTTTTTAGCCCATTTGCCGGAAGTAGCAAATGGGAAAATAAGTATCTAATAACTCGAAAAGAAATTTGTCCATTTTAATCCATTTGATGTTAGCTTCTTTGCAAAGCTAGTGGCAAAAGTGCAGGAATTCCCGCTCATAATGCGCCAAAGCTCAGGAATGAGCGAAAAAGCCTGCAGATTTGCAGGAATTTTCTGCTACAGGCGTGCCAACGAACAAAAAGATGTACTTTTGCAGGTTTTCTTGGCACGGTCAAGTGGCTGAGCTGCCGGTAGCGGCAAAACTATTCAACAAACTCGCTTTTGCAGATATTCTACCCCGGCGAAGAAGCTGCGCCAGACCAGTGGCCGAGCAATCGCGTGTCTCCGCCTGGCGAAGTGGCTGCGCCGGCGCAAGCGGCCGAGCATCGCGTGTCTCCGTCCGGCGAAGTGGCTGCGCCGGCGCAAGCGGCCGAGCAATCGCGTGTCTCCGTCCGGCGAAGTCGGCTGCGCTGGCGCAAGCGGCCGAGCAATCGCGGGCTTCCGTCCGGCGAAGTGGCTCCGCCAGCCCTGGCGGGTGGCCCGGGTCCATCTCCGGGGCATGACCGCCGCCGTGCGTCGGCACACGCGCCTGTCCGCCGCCCCGGGCCCTTCTCCGGAGTGTGACCGCCGCTATGCGTCGGCACACGCGCCCGCCCGCCGCCCCGGGTCCTTCTCCGGGGCATGACCGACGCCGTGCGTCGGCACACGCGCGCCGGGAAGCCGGGTTTTTTCATGAATTTGAGCAGAGACAGCGCTTGCATGAAAATGATACTATAGAGAGACAAATCACCGATGAAAGAGCTGATCTGCGATGAAAGCTTTCAGACCTTTTTTCAATTCGCTGCGTTTTAAGCTGCTTGGCGTTATTTTTATTATCGTCCCGCTTGTCGTTGTTTTGATTGTGCTGAACATTTATTCGGTCCGCGTTGTCCGCAGCGAAGTGGCTCAATCGAACAAAAATACGCTCAGCCTGTATGTCGGGCAGACCGACCAAAATTTGCAGCAGGTGGACAATTATTTGTACAATTTGTCTCAGTTGAATACGGATCTGCTCGATCTCGAAGTTTCGTCGTCCGCTTATGAAAACGATTACCTGAAAGCCAAGCTGCGCTTGTACAACTCGATTTCCAACGAAATCAGCTACTATAAATCGATCGACCTGTTTTTCATCTATTCCGAGGTCAATCAGGAGCTGATCTGGAATCAAAACTTCGGATCGAGCTATCAGGAGCGTGCGGACGTCAAGTCGGCGATTTTGCAGATGCTTCAGGGAGATACGTCGCAGTATGACAATACGCGCTGGTACTATTGGCGGTCCGGCCAGGCGTATTACTTGTTTCATCTGATCAAAACGGGCAACGTTTACGTCGGGGCGTGGGTGAACGCGGAGAAACTGCTATCGCCGTTGAGCATGATCGATTTCGGCAAATCCGGGGCGGTGCTGCTCGCGACGAATGGGCTTGAGCCGATGAATCACGCCGATCTGGTCAGGGAAAAAAACATCTTATTGAAACCGAATGCGAACCAGCCTTACTATTTATCGGGTGACAAAAATCAATATCTGGTCATGAGCCAGCCCTCCTCGTTAGGCGATTTTTCCATGGTTGCCTTAATTCCCGACGAGGTCATTTTGGAGAAGCTTCCTTTCGTGCAGCGCATCGCTTCGGTCATTTCCGTGGTGGCGAGCTGCTTCCTGGTTGGTTTTCTGTTTTTTATGCGAAAAGTGTTTCTGCTGCCGATCAACCGCATCGTCGTCGCCATGAGAAAGCTGCGCGACGGCAACCTGGAGTGGAGGCTGCAGCGGGAGGCGACCTCTACCGAGTTTGAAATGATGTACGATACGTTCAACCGGATGACGGAGGAAATTCAAGATTTGAAAATTCACGTGTACGAAGAAAAGCTGAATGCCCAACGGGAAGAGCTGAAACATTTGCAGCTGCAAATCAATCCGCATTTTTTTCTGAATTCGCTGAACATTATTTACAATCTGGCTACAGTGAAAGATTACGCCCTGATTCAGGAGATGAGCAAATGCCTGGTTGCCTATTTCCGCTTTATGTTCCGCAGCGGCTCCAATTTCGTGTCGCTCAGGGATGAGTTGAAGCATACGGAAAACTATTTGCGCATTCAGCAGCTCAGGTTCCCGGACAATTTGTCCTACCGGATAGAAGCCGAGGATGAGCTGCTGGCTTACGGCATTCCGCCGCTGGTCATCCAGACGATCGTCGAGAACTGCATCAAGCACGGAATGACGCTGGATGAGCCGATTTTTATCCGCATCAGCGTGGACAAGCCTGCCGATCAATCGGTCCCCTGCCTGCAAATCCGCATTCAGGATTCAGGGCAGGGCTTTCCGGCGGACAAGCTGCACACCTTGCGGACCAGCGAAGAACTGCTTGACGCGGAAGGCGGGCAGATCGGCCTGTGGAACGTGAAGCGGCGGCTGCGGCTTCTGTATCAGGCGCAGGCGCAGATTGATTTTGCCAACAGGCAGCCGCAAGGCGCTCAAGTGGAGCTGAGAATTCCGATAACTTCCTGAACTGAACATCGAGAGGAGTGGCAAGCGTGTATCATGCCCTTATTGTCGACGACGAAGCGCATGCCGTCAGAGGTCTTCAGGCCGGCGTAAAATGGGACAAGCTGAACATTTCGGCCGTGCATAAGGCGTTCAATATTCGCCAGGCGAAGGAAATTTTCGAGGAGCAGCCTATTCATATTTTGCTTTGCGATATCGAAATGCCGCAGGGCACGGGGCTTGAGCTGCTCGGCTGGGTCCGGCGGCATTTTCCGAACACGGAGACGGTATTTTTGACGTGCCATGCGGATTTTTCCTATGCCAAGCAGGCGCTTCAGTTGAACAGTTTCGACTATTTGCTCAAGCCGGTCGACTACTCAGAACTGGAAGATGTGATCGGCAGGGCGCTGGATAAGGTGGAAAAGGAGGAGGAGCTGCGCACTTTTGAAGCTACCTACAAGCATTACCTTCAGCTGTGGGAAGCCCATCAGCCGCTGCTGATGGAGCGCTTCTGGCACGATTTGATCGGCCAGACGATCCCTTCGACGCCGGAAAAAATCCGCGAGCATTTGGCGAAGCAAAACATCGCGCTTCCGGTCGATCAGCGGTTTTTGCCAATCTACATTCATGTTCAGCGCTGGCACAAGCCGCTTACGCAGCGGGAGCAGCGGATTATGGAATATGCCCTGAGAAACGTCGCCGAGGAGCAAATTTTGCGGCATGCCCGCAATTCCATGGTCATTTCCATGCAGGACGGAACTTTGCTGGCGGTTATTCCGGACGATACGGAAGCTTCGCCCGCTTATATCGTGCCGGAATGCGACCGCTTCATCGAGGCGTGCAATAAGTACTTTTACTGCGATCTGTGCTGCTACATCGGCGAACGGACGGCGCTGCCCGAGATGGTCGCGATGTTCGGCACGCTGAAAAAGCTGGACGCCGACAATGTGACGCTCGTCAATCAAACGCTCGTTCTCCGCAAACAGAACAAAACCGCCGGCCAGCCGCAGACGCCTCAGATGGACGAATGGGCGGAGCTGATGAAGCAGGGGGCGCGGGAGAAGCTGCTGGGCGAAGTGAAGCTGCATCTCGGTTCGTTAAGCCGGAACGTGAGCGGGATCGACGCCGGCTGGCTGCACGCTTTTTACCAGGATTTTATGCAGATGGTGTTCTTCGTTCTGCAGCTGAAAGGGCTGCCTGCGCATAAAGTGTTCGCCGGCAGCCTGCTGACGGAAAAGCCGGAGCGGGTCGTCCGTTCGCTGACCGCGCTGCAGGAGTGGGTACCTTATGTGATCGAGGTCGCGATGAATCACATTCAGTCGACTCACGAAAATTTGTCCGTCGTCGAGAAGGTCAAGCAGTTCATTGCCGAGCACATCGGCCAGCAGACGCTCAGCCGCGAGGATATTGCCAGCGCCGTGTTCCTGAACCCGGATTACTTGACGCGGGTGTTCAAGAAAGAGACGGGGCTTGCGATCTCGGAATATTTGCAGCAGCAGCGCATCGTTCTGGCCCAAAAATGGCTCGCGGCCGGCGACCGTCCGGTCAGCGACATTGCGCTGGCGGCGGGATATTCCAATCTTTCGTATTTTTCGACGATTTTCAAGAAAGCTACAGGCATGACTCCGGCCGATTACCGCAAGCAAATCCGGAAGTATTAAGCGCTTTCAAGCGCAGCCGTACAAGGCATCCCTTACATGCGCGCAGGGGATGTCTTTTTTTGCGGAAAAGTCGGAATAATGAAAGTAAAAGGTCGTTTTATTGGTGAGCGGCTGCCTATCCAATCTTCTACAATAGGACCATACAGACAAGAAAGAGAGGAACTCACCGTGAAACAGAGCGCAGCGAGAACAGCTTTGAAAACGTTTAAACGATATCGGGCCTTATTTTTAATGGTGGTGCCGGGGTTCATTTATTTGTTCATCAACAATTACATGCCCATGTTCGGAGTCATTATTGCCTTCAAAAATATTAATTACCGGAAAGGGATTCTGGGCAGTGACTGGATCGGGCTCAAAAACTTCGAGTACTTGTTCAAAACGTCCGATGCTTACATCATTACGAGAAACACGATTTTGTATAACGGCCTGTTCATCATTCTGAATCTGGTGCTGGCGATTGCGGTCGCGATTTTGCTGAATGAGATCAAAAACAAGCTGTTGTCGCGGTTTTACCAAAGCGTCGTGCTGCTGCCTTATTTGATCTCCATGGTCATCGTAGGCTATCTCGTTCTCTCGATGCTTAACGTGGACAACGGCTTTGTCAATCACCACATTTTGCCGTTGTTCGGCATCGATCCGATTTCCTGGTACGGCGAAGCCAAGTATTGGCCTTACATTTTGACGATCGTGAATATTTGGAAAAATGTCGGGTACTTGTGCATCATCTTCCTGGCCGCAATCGTCGGCATTGATCACGAATACTATGAAGCCGCCACGATCGACGGCGCGGGCAAATGGATGCAGATCCGCACGATTACGGTGCCGCTGCTGATGCCTACCATTACGATCATGAGCCTGCTCGGGATCGGGCGCATCTTTTATTCCGATTTCGGCCTCTTTTATCAAGTTCCACTCAATTCGGGGCCGCTTCAATCGACGACGGACGTCATCGATACGTATGTGTACCGTGGGTTGATGAACCTGGGCGATATCGGCATGTCCTCCGCCGCGGGGCTGTATCAATCGCTCGTCGGATTTATCCTGGTGCTTATTTCCAACTATGTCGTCAGCCGGCGCAACCGGGAACGAGCCTTATTTTAACAGAGAGGAGTCGGAACGAATGAAATCGAATCACATGAACCAATTTGCCGTCAACATCTTTTTTCTGCTCCTGACCTGTGCCAGCCTGTTTCCGTTTATCCTGCTCTTTATGGCGTCGATATCCGACGAAAAAGCGATCATTCAGCACGGGTATTCGCTGTGGCCCAGCAAGTTCAGCCTCGATGCCTACAAGTTTTTGCTGAACGATTCCAGCTCCATGCTCAGAGGATACGGCATCACCGTCTTTATTACCGTCATCGGAACGTTCGGGGGGCTGCTCATTTCGTCTCTGCTTGCGTATCCGCTTTCAAGGGAAGATATGCCGCTGCGCAAAATCATGTCCTTCCTCGTCTTTTTCACGATGCTGTTCAACGGAGGGCTCGTTTCCACCTATTTGATCTATACCGAAGTGTTCCATATCAAAAATACGATCTGGGCTTTGATCATTCCGGGCCTGCTGACGAACGGCTTCTACATCATGCTCATGCGGACGTTCTTCAGCACGTCGATTCCGGTACCGATTATTGAATCCGCCTACATGGACGGCGCTTCGGAATTCAAAATATTTTACCGCATCATTTTGCCGTTGTCCCTGCCGATTCTCGCTACCATCGGACTGATGCTGATGATCGCCTACTGGAACGACTGGTTTAACGGGTTGATCTTCGTCACCGACAGCAAGCTGTTCAGCTTGCAGAATATGCTCAACCGGATGCTGACGGACATTCAGTTTTTGCAGCAGACGAGTCTGGGGAGCAATCAATCTACGGCTACGGCCAAAATTCCGCTCGCTACGGTGCGCATGGCGATGGCTGTCATCGGCGTCGTCCCGATCATCTGCGCCTACCCGTTCTTTCAAAAGTATTTCGTCAAAGGGCTTACCATCGGTGCGGTAAAAGGCTGAATACTGCCGGACCACCAGTCCGGTTCGTATAAATCATACTATCTTAGGGGGAAATCCGATGTTGAAAAAATGGAAAACAGTAGCGGGAACGATGGCTGTCACGCTGACGGCGACGACTTTGCTTGCGGCTTGCGGCAGTTCATCCGGCTCGCAGGCCGATGCGGGTCAGGGCGGCAAGGCGAAAGACGACGGCAAGCCTTATGAAATATCGGTGGCGTTCATCAATTTCCAGAACATGCCGGATGCAGCGGCGGTTTCGGAGGAGATCAGCAAAATCACGAAGCAAAAAATCAACGCAACGGTGAAGCTGATTCCGATCGGCATTTCCGCCTGGACGCAGCAGACGAACCTGATGCTGGCCGGCAATGAGAAGCTGGACCTGATGGTCAGCTCGGCGGTTTTCAATTACGGCAGCCAGGTTGCCAAAGGGCAGCTGATTCCGCTTGACGACCTTCTGGAAAAATACGGCCAGGGCATCAAGAAGGTCGTGGAGCCGGACATTTTGAACGCGACGAAGGTGGACGGCAAAATTTACGGGGTTCCGAGCATGAGGGATTTGGCCGCGGATTACGGCATGGTGATGCGAAAAGATCTCGTCGACAAATATCACATCGATCTGAGCAAAGTGAAGACGTTCAGCGACCTGGAGCCGGTTTTAAAAACGATCAAGGACAACGAGCCCGGTATCGCCCCGCTCGTCCAGCAAAGTCAAGGGCAGTCGGGACAAACGATTTCGCAGGTGCCGACCGGCGCGACGTTCGACCCGCTAGGGGACTGGCTGGGCGGTCTGACCGATTCCGGCGGCAACCTGAAAGTCATCAACTTGTTCGAGACGAAGGAATATGCCGACACCTTGGCGCTCGTCCGCAAATGGTATCAAGCCGGATACGTCATGAAAGACATCGCCACTTCGCAGGAAACCGGTCCGAGCCTGGTGAAAGCCGGCAAAGCGTTCGGCTACGTAGCCAACATGAAGCCGGGCTTTGAAGTGCAGGAGTCGCGCAACTCCGCTGCTGAGCTGGTCGGCGTCAGGCTGACCAAGCCGTTCACCGCAACGTCCAACATCACGTCCTTCATGATGTCGATTACGAAAAACAGTGATAACCCGGAAAAAGCGATGGAGTTCATGAATTTGATGTATACGGATAAAGACATCGTGAACCTGATCGATAACGGAATTGAGAACAAGCATTACGTCAAAAAATCCGACATTCTGATCGCCAAGCCCGCGGGCGCAGGGGAATCCGGCTATATGCTGAACGAGTGGGAAGTCGGCAACAACTATTTATCCTACATCTGGGAAGGCGAAGATCCGAAAAACTGGGATAACATGCAGCAGTTCAACAAATCTTCGATCCGCTCCAAAGCGCTGGGCTTCACATTTAACGTTGATCCGGTCAAAACGGAAGTAGCCGCAGCGACGAACGTGCTCAGCCAATACCGCGTCGGCCTCGAAACGGGAACGCTCGATACGGCGATGCTGCAGGAATTCAACGCAAAGCTGAAATCGGCCGGTCTCGACAAAATTATCGCAGAAAAGCAAAAGCAGTTGGACGCCTGGGCGAAAGCAAACGGCAAATAACAGTCAGACGCGCGTACGCTTCTTTTTGAGGGGTACGCGTGTTTGTTAAAGCAGGATACGTGCGGTCTTCCAACGAATTTGTTGTTGAATATGCCGCGCGGCAGTTGGCGAACACAGGACGATTATGAAGCGCGAGGAGAGAAGAGCGAATGAACAAAGGCAAAGAAGAGGCGGTCATTCATTACATCACGAACCCGAACGGTCCGACGTTGGGGTACTCGGCTGCATCCGGGGTTCGAATTATCGAACAGGATGGATGCGCTTTCAAAGATTTGAATCAGGACGGCAAGCTGCACAAATATAAAGATTGGCGCTTATCGCCGGAAGAACGCGCGGCGGATCTGGCTTCCCGCATGTCCGTCGAGCAGATCGCCGGACTGATGCTGTACAGCAGCCACCAGGCGGTCCCGGCGTCTCTCGGCTGGTTTTCGGCTACATACGGGGATAAGCCGTATGAGGAAAGCGGCGCCCGGCCGCACGATCTTTCGGATCAGCAGGTTGAATTTTTGTCCCGCGACCACGTCAGGCATGTGCTCGTGACGATGCTGGAGAGCCCGGAGACGGCCGCCCGGTGGAACAACAACATCCAGGCTTATGCGGAAAGCGTCGGACTCGGCATTCCGGTGAACATCAGCTCGGACCCGCGGCACAGCGCGGACGCTTCCAAAGAGTTCAACGCCGGAGCGGGCGGCGCGATTTCGATGTGGCCCGAAGCTCTGGGCCTCGCCGCGACCTTCGACCCGGAGGCGGCGAAGCGGTTCGGCGAAGTCGCGGCCAAGGAGTACCGCGCGCTCGGCATCGCGACGGCGCTGTCTCCGCAGATCGACATCGCGACCGAGCCTCGGTGGAACCGCTTCGGGATGACGTTCGGGGAAGATCCGCTACTGTCGGCGGATATGGCCCGCGCCTACGTGGACGGCTTCCAGACTTCCGCCGGTGCGGCGGAAATCACCGGCGGCTGGGGCTACGACAGCGTCAATGCGATGGTGAAGCATTGGCCTGGCGGCGGCTCGGGCGAAGGCGGGCGGGACGCCCATTTCGGCTACGGCAAATTCGCCGTATATCCGGGGAACCATTTTGACCAGCATCTGATTCCGTTTACGGAAGGGGCATTCCGGCTGAACGGCCCGACGGGTCAGGCTTCCGCCGTCATGCCGTATTATACGATCTCGTACGGTCAGGATACCGTGAACGGGGAAAACGTCGGCAATTCCTACAATTCTTATATCATTAACGATTTGCTGCGCTCGCAGTACGGCTATGACGGGGTCGTTTGTACCGATTGGGCCATTACCGACGACGAAGGCGAGGATATCTCCAAGCTGTTCCCCGGCGGGCGGTGCTGGGGCGTAGAAGAGAACTATACGGTGGCGCAGCGCCACTACAAGCTGCTCATGGCGGGCGTGGACCAATTCGGTGGCAACAACGAGGCCGGGCCGATTCTCGAAGCGTATCGGATCGGCGCCCTTGAGCACGGCGAAGTGTGGATGCGCAAGCGGTTCGAGCAATCCGCGGTGCGGCTGCTCAAAAACATGTTCCGCCTCGGATTGTTCGAGAACCCTTACCTTCAGGCTGCGGAGACGGCTGCAACCGTGGGCAGCGCCGAATTTATGGCAGCCGGGTACGAAGCGCAGCTGAAATCGGTCGTGATGCTGAAAAACGAAATCGGCGCGCTTCCTTTGCAAAAGCATAAAAAAGTGTACATTCCCGAGCGGTACCGTCCGGCGTCCGTGAACTGGTTCGGCCAGCCGGTGCAGGAGGTGAAGGGCAGTCCGGTTAATTTGGAAGTCATCCGGCGGTATTTTGAAGTGACGGACGATCCCGGGGAAGCCGATTACGGGCTGGTGTTCATCGAGAGCCCGATTACGACAAGCGGCTACAGCACGGCCGATGCGGAAGCGGGAGGCAACGGATACGTGCCGATCAGCCTGCAGTATCGGCCGTATACGGCGGAATACGCCCGCGAAACGAGCCTTGCCGGCGATCCGCGCGATGTGCTGAACCGCAGCTACAAGGGCAAAACCGTCGAGGTTTTGAACGCTTCGGACCTTGACATGGTTTTGACGACAAGGGAACGGATGCAGGGCAAGCCCGTCATCGTCTCGCTCATGCTGTCCAATCCGACGGTGGTAGAGGAATTCGAACGCGAGGCCAGCGCGATTATCGCTCATTTCGGCGCGCAGGATCAGGCGCTTCTGGATATTTTGACCGGCGCGGCGGAGCCTTCCGCACTGCTGCCGATGCAGATGCCCGCCAATATGCGGACCGTCGAGGAGCAGCTTGAGGACGTGCCGCATGATATGGACGTTCATGTCGATGCGGCAGGCAACCGCTACGATTTCGGCTTCGGCCTGAACTGGAGCGGTGTCATTCAGGATGCCCGCACTTTGGCGTATGTTAAAATAAGGTGAAGGCAGTTTGCGCATGCGCAGTCTGATGCCAAATAGCACCCATGTTCCGGCAAAGCAGGTCTACGCCGGGAAGCTAATAAGCGGGTGTGATATACCATCATAAATAACCGTAAATCGTTATTGAAGATATGGTGGAAATGTTTACCCCGCCGATAAGTACATACGTGTCTAAAAAGCCGCGCGATGCGCGGTTTTTTATGTGAGTGAGGCTTGGCTTGTGGTGTCTGAAGAAAATAAAGTTTTCTTAGTGCTTTATGGCTCAAACTAAAAACTGCACAAAAAATAATTTGAATTTCTAAAATCTCTATGGTAAACTAACAACTGTTAGTCAATTACTAACGACCGGTAGTTAGTGGAGGGATGTATATGACAGCTCAAAAAATTATGAATGTCGCGCTTCGCCATTTTGCGCAAAATGGATATGAGGGCGCCTCGCTTGCAGATATTGCTACAGAAGTAGGGATCAAGAAACCGTCTATTTATAATCACTTTAAGGGCAAAGACGATCTATTCATGGCGGTATATCAAGATGCAGCGAAAAGAGAGCTTCAATTTGTTGAAACGTATCTGAAGCCTGACCGTCATGAGCAGCTGGAACAACAGCTTTTTGGCTTCTTATCCGGATATAAGGAGCGGTACGAGAAAGAGGAGGATACGAAGTTTTTTTTGCGGATGTCTTTTTTTTCTCCCGTCCATTTGCAGGAGCAATCGATGAAGCTTAGCTTGTCTTATATCGATCAAATGGCTGACCAAGCCAAAGTGCTTTTTCATTCCGCGCAGCAAGAAGGATTGATCCATGTAGACGTTACTATTGATCAGGCGACGGGCGCTTATATGGCGGTTCTGGACAGTTTATTTGTTGAAATGCTTTATGGTGATCACGACCACCTAATGAAACGACTTGAGGCTACATGGCATGTTTTTTGGCGGGGTGTAAGAAACATCTAGGGGAGGATCAGACATGAATCGTAGTTGGATTTTAATCATTATAGGTGCGTTATTTGAGGTTATGTGGGTCATTGGCTTTAAGCATGCAGATGATTTATTTACTTGGGTGGGGACTGCTGCTGCCGTCGTCATATCGTTTGGCTTAATCATTATTGCATCTACCAGGTTACCTGTGGGTACGGTTTATGCGGTATTCACAGGCCTTGGGACTGCCGGGACCGTACTTTCTGAGATGATTTTATTCGATGAACCGGTTAAATTGACCAAACTATTACTCATTGCATTACTTTTGGCGGGTGTACTGGGATTGAAATTAGTCGGTGCCTCACCAAAAACTAAGGAGGTATCGGGTTGATGGCATGGTTATCATTAATTTTCGCTGGCCTATTTGAAGTAGTAGGTGTGCTCGGAATGAATAGGATCAAACGTGACAATAACGTAAAGGCTTATCTGCTCTTTGCCAGGGGGATCATTCTTAGTTTCATATGTTTGAGTTATTCATTGAGAAGTCTTCCGATGGGTACGGCTTATGCAATATGGACAGGTATTGGTACTGTCGGTGGCGCTTTAGTTGGCATGTTTTTCTTCGGTGAATCCAAAGAATGGCGACGTATTCTCTTCATTGCCATGGTGCTAGCTGCTGCTGTCGGACTTAAACTCATCTCTTAGTATGCGCAATTCATTTTAAAAACGTATAGATTCAGTAGTTCATTTTTGATCGCCCGAAAGGCCGTCCACAGCGATGGTTGCATACATAGCGCCGCCGGTCAAATCGAAGACCAATCCGGCATATGCCCATTCCTTGATTCGTGGAAAGCCTGGGACAAGTAGGGAATCATAATTTTTTTCATTGAATTTTGGCCCCTCGATGAAACGCTTGACGTTGAATCATGAGCCGATACAATGTCACCTTTAAATTTTTAAGGGAAGTTCATTTAGAATATTCCTTTACAGGAATATTCCTGATTGGGCATTTTTGAATCGTAGGATGAAAGTTATCCTGAATAACGGAGAAGATTAAACAAGAAACTGTTAAATACTGCAGTCCTTCCAGCATATTATGGAAGACCGTTTTGATAACTTGGGCAATTACTTGCTTGAACTGCAGAATAAGGAAAAACCATAACATCATTCATTTAGGAGGTGCAATACCAGTCAAAAAACGAAATGGTCTCGAGCGCGGCAAGACCTAATTGGTAAACCGGTCTGAATATGCGTCGGCAGAGGCCCTTAAAACCGTTATGGACATGGGCATGCTGCAAGGAATTGCCGAAACCTGGAATGATTGAGCGAGCTTTTGGAGTCGCTTAAGTAAAGTTAGCTAGAAAGAAAATGCGGGCTTGAGCCGTAAATTATTCCATATGAGGAGTGTATAAATTATGATTAACAAAATTGGGCAAGTTATGTTGTATGTGAATAACCAAGACGCATCCAGAGATTTTTGGACAGAAAAGCTTGGCTTCGAGGTCATCGCGGAAGTAACCAATGGTCCGATGAGATGGATCGAAGTCGCTCCTAAGGGTGCAGCAACGAGCATTGTTCTTCATAGTAAAGAGTTCGTTGCCAAAATGAACCCTGAAATGAATCTTGGAACGCCATCTATCATGTATTTCACAGACAATTTTGATGAGTTGTATAGCGATCTGAAAAACAAAAATATCAAAGTTGGACAAATTGTGGAACTTCCCTCCGGCAGAGTTTTTAACTTCGCAGATAATGAAGAAAATTACTTTGCTGTATCGGAAAAGAAATAAAATAGTTGAATAAGTTACGACAGCAGCTAATCAAAATGATCAGCTGCTTTTTTCATTGCCGTATCAGGCAAAATGGGTGTTTAATTTCGAGTCCTGTTTCCTTGTGAGACCGCAAGACTGAACAAAATGGGCAGGAGACATCGAGGCAAGGAAAAAAACCTGCGAAAGTGCAGGCTTTTCCTCAGGAAATGGCTTGTTTTGGCAAAAAGCCTGCAAAAGTGCAGGAATTTTCGCTGAAAGTGAATTTAGGGCCATTAGTTCGGTAAAAAACCTGCACTTTTGCAGGAATTCTCGGTGGCCAGCGGTCAAGGGCGCAAATTCATGTATTTTTGCAGGTTTTCTTCGTACAGCCAGACAGATTGTGGTCATCGCCTCTGACGCGAGGGTTTTGCAACAGCGGCCTTTGCAGCTGCGTTTTCCCTTACCACCTTCTTACTAAATGCAAGCAGGGCTTGGGCGCAAAAAGTGCTTAGTTGCAAGAAGCTTGCTTCCCCGATTTTGCTGCCAAAATGGATATATCACCCGCAGGGTGCTTATTTGGCTTGTCATTAAATGCCGCCTTGATATTATCCTGCATATCTGTTATATATGAAGTATAACAGATATATGAAATACACGTTATGTCTAATTGATTTTTCCGTCAGAGAGAGAAAGGATGTTTGCCATGTTCATCGAACTGGATTTGCAGTCGGAGGTGCCGATCTACGCGCAAATTGCCGAGCAGCTTGTGGAAGGCATCGCCTCAGGCGAATTGAAACCGGGCGAACCGCTCCCTTCCGTACGCAGTTTGGCAGCGGATCTGGGCATTAATTTGCACACTGTGAACAAGGCGTACCAGAGCTTGAAGCAGGAAGGGTTTTTGCAGGTTCACCGCAAGCAGGGTGTCATCGTACAGCCGGAAGGCATGCCGGGCGTGACCGAAGCGTTCAAAAGCAAGCTGCGGCGGCAGATTCGCACGTTAGCGGCGGAGGCGATCGTCAGAGGGATGCCGGAGGAGGAATTTTTGCGCGTGTGCGCGGAAGTCTATCGCGGAGGCAATGCTAAAGAAGGGGGGCATGAACAATGATCGACGAATGGTGGATTTGGGCTTTTGTAGGCGCTATGTATGTTTCGGTCGGCATTTTATTGCTGATGCTGCCGTATTTGGGGAGCCGGGCCGTTTTGTTCGGCGTGTTCGTGCCGGCTGAAATGCGCCGCGATTCCGGTGTCATCGCAATCAGACGCCGTTATATCGTTCACGGATGGGTTAATTTCGTATGCGGAGCCGCCCTGGGCGCTGTGGCGGGATGGTTGTTCGGATGGAATCCCGCGGCGGCGTTTTTGACGGCAACCGTGCTGCAAACCGCGGGCTTTGCGATTGCCGTTATGGCGGGGTATCGCGCCGCGCGCCGGATCAAGGAGGAGAGAGGCTGGGAACAGCCTGCGGACTTCCGCCGGCGAGTGGCAAATCTGCACTTCCGTAGACAGCGGCTGGCGCTCGGCAACGGATGGTATGCCATCCATCTGGTTCTGATCGCCGTATCGGTCATTTGCGCTATCGCCTTTTGGGACCGGATTCCCGATACGCTGGCAACCCATTACGGCGCCAACGGCCGACCGGACAAATATTCCGCGAAAGGCTTCGGTTCCGTCTTTACGCTCAATATCATTCAACTGCTGATGACCGCCCTCTTTGCGTCCATCAACGTCATCATCCGATTGGCCAAACAGCAGTTGGATCCGAACAGCCCCGGGGAATCGATGGAGAAGCAACTGCGGTTTCGCTGGGCCAACTCGATTTTTTTGTTCGTCCTGTCTTTGTTTGTTATCGCTTTTTTTAGCTATATTCAGGCGTCTATGCTGTATGGCTGGTCCATGAATGCAGTGATAGGGGCGGCATTGGCGCTGCCGATCGTTATTGTCTTCGGCGTCGCCGGATTTATGGTGTATCTCAGCAGCAAAGGTATCGACCAGTCGCAATACGGCCCTTCCTCCGATGACCGTCATTGGCGTGGGGGAGGCATGTGGTATTACAATCCCGAGGATCCGTCGTTGTTTGTTGACAAACGTATTGGCGTGGGGTGGACGCTGAATATGGCACAGCCGTTAAGTTGGGTGGTGCTCGGCGCTACATTGCTGCTTCCGCTGGCGATCATTGCCATCTCGCTGCTGTTGTCTTGACGAAACTCCCGGATGGACCGCCGTTTGTTTTGCCTAGATAGCCCGTACCGGTTGCTCTTTAAAAGGGTCTCAATGGTCCGGCCGCCCGCGCATCGGGCATCAAACATGTATGCTGCAATGCTTGCAGGATGCATGTTTTTTTCATTTTGCCGCCGAAAAGTTCATAAAAGTTGGAAATGTCCACCCGTTTTTTAATAAAAAGTGCATAAAAACCGGCAATATGAAGTGACGCTCCGGAAGGAAGGCGTTTATAATGTTGAATTGCACCGGCAAAATGAAAGCGAATACAAATTTGGCGAAAGGAGCTTAGGGAAAGGTTTTGGCCGAATGCGACGGCTTGTCTTGAAAGGCATTGTCGTGCTCGTCTTGATACAAAATGTATCGGAAAAGATTTTAAACAAACATTTATAGGAGGGATCTTCATTGCGCAAAAGCAGAATTCAGGCGTTATCGCTCGCTTTGACCTTATTCGGCAGTTTGTCGTTCGCTTACGCGGCGCCTGCCGCAGCGGCGGATACGGGTCTAACGGAGCAGCAGTTGAAAGATAACGATTATATTCTTTACTTCGTCAACGCCGGAGACCCTATGCCCGCTACGGTCGAAGGTACGGATAAAATGGGCTTGTACGCCAGCAGCACGGAGCAGATCTACGGCAAAGATCCGGTCACCGGAAAAAAATGGGGGCTGACCACCACAACGAGCGCAACAAACGTCACCAATGCCGCCAATAAATACGGATCGCTCCGCTATTATAATGGAACGCAAGTGCGAAGCAAAGCGTTGAGCTACAAGTTCGAGCTGCCGGAAGGCGATTACGATGTAACTTTGGGTTTTAAAAATCCGTGGAGCGGCCGAAGCGTCAACATTGTGCTCGAAGGCACTAATGTGTCGGGCGGCGATTACGATATCGGCAGCTACGGCGCCGAGAAGGAAGTGACTTATACGAAGACGCACGTCGGCGACGGCGAACTGAACGTCGATATTCAAGGGCCGTCTACGGCGGCTTTGAGCAATTACAATGACCCCTTGGTCAACTACATTATTGTTCGCAAAAATACGCTCATCCCGCTCTCCGACTTGCAGGCCAAAATCGCGGCGGCACAGGCGGAAGCCGCAAAGCCGGGCTACAGCAAATACACGGTGCAGCTGCTGAATGCCGTGATCGCTGACGCCAACGCTCTGGCAACGAGCATTGCCGGCGGCGCTGCGGACGTGGCTGCGAAGCAAAATGAAATTCGCGCAGCCATGGAAAATCTGGCCCAGGCGGTAGCCGGATTGGCGCCGGACATGGTCTATAACTCTTTTACGCCGGGAGCTGTCTGGAGAGACACGAACGGGGCGCCCATTCAGGCGCATGGCGGCGGCATGCTCTACGATGAGCCGAGCCAAACGTATTATTGGTACGGCGAAGACAAAACGAACGGCTACCTTCCCGCCAGAGGAGTGCGAGTGTATGCTTCCAAGGATCTTTATAATTGGGAAGACAAAGGTCTTGCCTTAACCGCAATCGGGTCGTTGGAGCAATTTGACACCGATCCGCTCATTTCCCGGATTTATGCCGGCCGAACGGACCGTGCGGATATTTTCAACGACATCGGTACCCAGCGGATCATCGAAAGGCCGAAGGTGATTTATAACGAAAAAACGCATAAATATGTTATGTGGATGCATACGGACGGGCCAAGCGCCACTTCCACCGCGAATTATGCAAAAGCCGAAGCCGGTTATGCGCTTAGCGATTCGCCGACGGGGCCTTTCGTCTATCAGGTGAGCAACCGCATGGATCGCGTGCCGCCCGGGGCCACGTATGACGGCCAGCCGAACCAGCCCGGCATGGCGCGCGATATGAACTTGTTCAAGGATGATGACGGCACGGCCTATCTGATTTATTCCAGCGAAGAAAATATGACGATTTATATTTCAAAGCTCAATGACTCGTATACGGATATCGTCGGCTGGCATAAGGATGGTCTGGAAACCCGCGATACGACCTACAAAGCCCAGTACGGCGTCGATTACATCCGCGTCTTTCCCGGCGCGCAGCGCGAGGCGCCCGCGATGTTCAAATATGGCGGCAAATACTACTTGATCACTTCAGGCGCTACAGGATGGGCGCCGAACCGCGCGATGTATACGGTGGCCGACAGGATTTTCGGTGAGTGGAAAGCAATGCGCGATCCTTCCGTGGGAGCGAAAGCTTCAACGACGTTCGATTCGCAAAGCACGTATGTGCTGCCCGTCGACCCCGCCAAAGGGAAGTTCATTTTCATGGCCGACCGTTGGAATGAAAGCAATTTAAAAGATTCGAGATACATTTGGCTGCCGGTCGAATTCGGGCAAAACGACGAAATTGCGCTGAAATGGTACGATCAGTGGAATTTGAGCCTGCTTGACAGCATGGGAAAAATTGCGGTGAATACTGCACTGCCGCAAAAAGCCGCTGTCGGCCAGCCTCCCGTTTTGCCCGCTGTGTTGAATGTGACCGATACGGACGGCACGGTCAAGGATACGCCAGTCGTCTGGTCGCTGAACGCAGCCGATTTTGCCAAGCCGGGTACGGTTTCCGTGAACGGCACGCTGACCGCTTTGGCCGGCCGGGTCATCAAGATCCAGATTGTCGTTGTGCCCGACCACGTGCTGTATTTTGTGCATGCAGGCGGGGCGGCGACGAGCGATTACGGCATCTGGAGCTCATACATGCAAAATACGCTGATCAACAAGTCCGTCATCGACCAGCAGTACGATCCGGTGAACGGCAAAACATGGGGCTACGTCGGCAACAGCACCAAAACTTCCGGCGACGTTTCGGGCAATCTGTACGCATCTCTGCGCTATCTCGCCAGCAATGCCGGGGACGATCTGACGTATAAGTTCGATCTCGGCAATGGCGCCTATACGGTGTACGTCGGTCTTTACGATCCTTGGTACCAATATTCCAAAGGGAACCGTAAAGCGGATATCCGCATCAACGGAGAAACGAAAACGAGCGGATACGTGTTTACCGATGCTTACGATTCGCTCGGATACGACAAAGTGAAAGTAACCGACGGGCACCTGGAGGTAACGGTTCACAGGTCCGCTTCTGCGCCTGCAACCAACTCCGACCCGCAGATCAGTTGGATCATCATCGTCGACGAAAATGCGTCAGCCACTTTAACGGGAACGGACAGCGTTCAGGCCGGCCAGTCTTTCGATTTGACCTACGGCCTTAGAAACGCCGTCACCGATTCGGTGTATGGCAGCATTTACGCCCAGGATTTGACGGTCACTTACGATCCGGGCCAGCTGCAATTTGTTTCCGCCGAACCGCTGCTCGACGGCGTAGCGGTCGTAGGCCAGACCGAGACGCCGGGACATATTCGTATCATTGCGGCCAGCCAGGGCGCAGAGCATGCGATAACTGCAGCGAACAGCGGGCAAATATTGAAGCTGAACTTCAAGGTGAACCCGCTGGCGCAGTCGGTGACAAGTACCGTGTATATGTCGGATGTCGTGGTGGCCGACGGGAACGGCGAAGAACGGCAATTAGCCGGGGCTTCCCACAGCCTGCAATTGATCGTTACGGATACGGCTGCGCTGCGTTCGCTGATCGCAGACGCACAGTCGAAGCACGATACGGCAGTGGAAGGCACGAAAGCCGGTCAATATCCGCGGGCTGCAATCGACGCCCTGCAAGCTGCCATTGATCTGGCCAAAGCGGTTGCCGACAACCCGGCATCGACGCAGGCGCAAATCAATCAGGCGGTCACTCAGCTGAACGCCGCGATTCAGACGTTCCTGGCCTCGGTGAACGTAGCCGCTCCAGGGGATGTGAACGGGGACGACCGCTTCAGCATCGGCGATTTGGCAATGGTGGCGGCGCACTACGGCGAAACTTCGGCAAGCCCGAACTGGCTGCCGGCTGCGGATGTCAATCACGACGGCAAAGTCGACATCATGGACCTCACGATCGTAGCCAGAAAAGTTTTATCACAATAACCGGTGTGTCTCAAACGCTTCCCCCTATGTACGCTGGGAGGCGTTTTTTCTTTAGGCGGCGGCAGTGCTGGCAGCACCCCCCTGGTCGTCATGCGCAGAAAACCTGCTGTGAAGAAAGTACATCCTTTTACGTCCAGGCTGCCCAGAAACCCACACGCCCACAAGCCAGAGTCGGTCGCACTATCCGCCCGATTGCGTAAAGAAAACCTGCAAAAGTACAGTTTTTGCTCGGTAGATACGCCGGCCGTGAAAAATTCCTGCAAATGTGCAGGCTTTTTGCCGCGAACATGGCCTCAGCCCCGTTTTAACCGAAAATTCCTGCACAATTGCAGGCTTTTCGCCAAAATGGGCCATTTTTGTGAAAAAAACCTGCACTTTCGCAGGCTTTTTCCCTGTCAGACCGCTTTGCTCTCCCACTTCAGCCCCGCAACCCGCGGAGGGGAGGCGTGGCTTATTCCAGCCCCGCAACCCGTGGAGGAGAGGCGTGGGGTACTTCAGCACTGCAACCCGTAGAGGAGAGGCATGGGGTACTTCAGCACTGCAACCCGTGGAGGAGAGGTATGGGATACTTCAGCACAGCAACCTTAGAGGAGAGGCATGGGATACTTCAGCACCGCAACCCGTGGAGGAGAGGTATGGGATACTTCAACTCTGCTACCCGTGGAGGAGAGGCATGGCTTATTTCACTCTGCCACCCATGCAGGAGAGGAGCGGCTTACTTCAGCACCGCAACTCGGGCAGGGCAGGTTAAGGAGGAACGGCTGTAGCCCCGCTTGTTCCTCTAACCCGACACTTTATCAACAATCTGACTTTCGCAGGTTTTTTACACGTTAATAGAGATGCGCCTCACCAATGTGCATTGCAAGCATTGCATTTCCGCCCGCCGCTTGGTTGGCTACTTCCTGCTGCGGTATACCCGTTCGGGGCGGCCGACGACGCCGTAGGACAGATCGGCGTAAAGGTCGCCGGACCCGACCAGATGCTCCAGGTAGCGCCGGCCTGTCGAACGGCTCACGCCGATCAGCTTGGCGATCTGGTCGGCCGTCAATCCCGCCGGCGCGCCTGATATGGCCTGGACAACTTTGACCAGCGTCAATTTGTCGATGCCTTTGGGCAATGGCGCTGCGTCGGGGCCGGGCTCTTTTTTGGCCGTTCCCGAGAGCAGCCGGTCGACATCGCTTTGGCTGATGCTGGCGCTCTCGTTCAACCGGCTCAGTTCGCGGCGAAAATCGAGGTAACGGACGAGCGTTTCCTGGAGCCGGTTAAAGACGAGCGGCTTTATGATGTAATCGAACGCCCCGCTGCGGACAGCTTCGCGCACCGCGTCGACTTCTTTGGCGGCGGTAATCATAATGGCATCGGTCTCGCGGTAATACTGCCGGATGTACTGCAAAATATCCAGGCCGCTCGCATTCGGCAGGTAGATGTCGAGGAACACCAGATGGGGAACGAGAACTTCCAGCTGTTCTTTTGCCTGAATGTCATCGGTGGCGATGCCGACGACTTTAAAGCCGGGCACTTTTTCAATGAATCTCCGGTTGATTTCGGCGATTTTCACGTCATCTTCGACAATCAGCACTTCAACGCTTGGTTTATGGAGCCGAATGTCCATTGAAATTCCTCCTTGCGGCGACATTTTTGGGAATGGCGGCGGTGAAGTTCGTGCCC
The DNA here is from genome assembly GCF_056120505.1 of Paenibacillus sp. sgz302164. NCBI lineage: Bacteria > Bacillati > Bacillota > Bacilli > Caryophanales > Paenibacillaceae > Paenibacillus > Paenibacillus sp. sgz302164. The sequence continues at coordinate 21,621 of NZ_JBVYOL010000021.1, forward strand.
CCTGCCGGATTTTTACCGTAGGTGACGTATCCGTTCAACTTGCTTGCCGCATGCTGGACGAGCGAAAGTCCGATGCCGCGGTTTTCTCCCGCTTTTGTCGAAAATCCTTTTTCAAAAACGGCGCTGCCCGTTTCGCCCGGAATGCCGATTCCGTTGTCTTCGCATTCGATAATCAAATCTTCTCCCAGATCGGTCAAAAATAGTTTGACATGGCCGTTATGCCTGTTGGCCCCGGCAAGCACAGCTTCCATCGCATTGTCCACCAGATTGCCGATGATCGTAACAAGCAAGTTGCGGTCGACTTGTTCCGGGATGTCTTTGAACGTGCTCTCCGGGTCAATCTCGAATGTCAGCTTAAGCTCTGCCGCATGATTGTACTTGCCGATGAGGAGCCCTCCGATCATGGGATCAGGCACTTCCTTCATAATAAATTGCACCAGGTTTTGATGCACATTCGATTCACGGCTAATCAGCTCGACGGCTTCCTGGTACGATTCAAGCTGGATCAAGCCGGAGATGACATACAATTTGTTGGAAAACTCGTGGGTTTGCGCCCGCAGCGCGTCGGCAAACCGCTTTACCTGGGACAATTCCTCCGCTAACCGGTACAGCTCGGATTTGCTGCGAAAGCTTGACACGGCGCCGATCACGCGGTGCTGCAAATCGGTCATCGGCACCCTGTTGACGATAACTTCATGATCGCCCATCAGCATTTCCCGGTCGAATTCGGCGACGCCTGTCCGAACGACCTCATGAAGCCGGGTGTTCGGTATCATTTCTTCCACCTGCCGGCCCACGATGTCGGCATGTTCCGGCATGCGCAGGAGCTGCAGCGCGTAGCGGTTCGCCATCGTAATGGTGCCTTTCCGGTCGACGGCGATAATTCCTTCGCGGATCGATTCCAGAATCGCCTGCTTCTGGGTATAAAGCGCGCCGATTTCTTGCGGTTCCAGCCCGTGGATGGAGCGGCGGACACTGCGGGCGATCAGCACCGCGCCGCTGAGGCCGACGGTCAGTACGATAAAAGAAATCAGGTACACTTGATCCTGATAAACATCGGTAATATGATCGACATCCTCAGTCAAAAAGCCGACGGACACGATGCCGATAACGGAGCCGTCCGCATCCAGCACAGGCGCTTTGCCGCGCAGAGAAGGGCCCATTGAGCCGACCGCCTTCGAGATGATCGACCGTCCTTCCAGGACGGGGCCGTTGTCTCCGCCGACCATTTCCAGGCCGATCCGCTCCGGCAGAGGATGCGAATAGCGGATGCCTTCCCGGTTTCCGATCACGATATATTCCGCATCGGTTTTCAACCTGATGTTTTCGGCGATCGGCTGAATGATCGCGGAAGGGTTTTGCTGATGGAAGGCTTCCCGGATATCGGGCATGGAAGCCAAAGTTTCCGCTACCTTCAGCGCACGCGTGCCGATCTGCTCCTCCAGTACGGAGGAAATGACATAATATAGAGTGCCTCCAAGGCTAAGGATGACAAATGCAAGCAGGGAACAGATGATCAAAATAAGCTTCGTTTGCAGACGCATCGTCCTCAAAGCACCACACTTTTTTTGCTGTTATTGTAACATAAAGCGCTATCATTTCAGTTAAAAATAGTCCGCAGCCCGCCGTGAACAATATGAACAAAATGCGCAAAACGCTTTTTTTATCGTTAATCGCGTTAAACTATTCAATTCATAAGCCTCATGTTATTCTGAAAACGTTTATAAGAAAGCGCATTCATTGACACATACAATTTATCATGGAGGGGTATTGGAATGACACGAATTTTTGCGGCTTCATGGAAAGCGGCTTCGGCCGGCTTGCTGGCGCTCAGCTTGGCTGCGTGCGGCGGCGGTGCCCAGCAGGCTTCAACGAGCGGCGGCTCGGGCAAGGAGGCAGCGAAGGCTCCGGCGGCGACGACAGCCGCAACTGCTCAAGCAGGGGCCTCCAAGTATCCGGAAAAGGCGCTCAGCCTGATCGCTCCGTCGGGCGCCGGCGGCGGCTGGGATATGACCGCGCGCACGATCGTCAAAGTATTGGCGGACACCAAAGCGCTGAACAAACCGATTACGGTGGAAAACAAACCGGGCGGAGGCGGAGCTGTTTTCATGGCGGAATACGCCACCAAAGATGTGAAGGACAATTACAAACTGTTCGTCAACTCGCCGCCGATCCTTATTAACAATTTGAAAAAGGAGGGCAACTCTCCTTACGGCTACAAGGACACGACCCCGCTGGCGCAGCTGACCAAGGATTATGGCGCGGTTGCAGTATCCGCAAGCTCCAAATATAACGACCTGAAGTCGCTGCTGACCGATTTGAAAACGGACCTGGCCAAATTCACGGTAGCGGGCGGATCGGCTCCGGGCTCGATGGATCATGTAGTCTCGATTCTTCCGGCGTTCAAATTCGGCATCGATCCGAAAAAAGTGAAGTACGTCTCCTATGACGGCGGCGGCGAAGCGATAACGGCGCTGCTCGGCGGCAATGCCGACATTCTTGGGACGGACGCTTCCTCCCTGGACCAGTATTTGAAAGCCGGCAAAATCAAAGTGCTGGCGGTAGCCGCACCCGAGCGGCTTGGCGGCAGCATGAAAGATGTGCCGACGATGAAAGAGCAGGGCATCGATGCGGAATTTTTGATCTGGCGCGGCATTTTCGGACCGAAAGAGATGAGCGAGAGCGCGAAAAAGTTTTGGGAGGACACGCTGGGCAAAATGGTGGAGTCGGACGCATGGAAAAAAGAGGTACAGGCCAACAACTGGCAGACCGAGTACAAGAAAGCGGATGATTTCAAAGCTTATCTGGCGCAGCAGGAAACGCAGGTCAAAGATATTTTAACGGCGCTGGGCATGCAAAAATAAGAGCGTCTTTAAACAGGAGATGGCTGAAAATGAACAAAACGTTCGACCGTTATGCCGGAATCGTTTTTTTTGCCGTAGGCACGCTGTTTGTCGTCGGCAGCAACAGCATTTCGGCCAGCGCCTACGGCAGCAATGTCGGGGCGAACATATTTCCGATGGTGCTGGGCATTATCCTGGCGCTGCTGAGCGTCAGGCTCGTTTATGAAACATTTCGCCATCAGCAGGCGGAGAAGCACAAGGAAAATTTGGACTACAAGCGGTTCGGCATCATTTTTGCGTCGGCTGTCTTGTACGCCTATTTTCTGGAGGATGTCGGGTTTGTCATTTCGACGTTTCTCTTTTTGATGATCGGTTTCCAGACGATGGAAAAGGGCAGGATATGGATTTCCCTGCTCATCTCCATAGCTTTTTCCTATGGCGTTTATTATCTTTACGTCCATGTGCTGGACGGTTCCCTGCCCGGTTTCCCGGCTTGGTTAGGTTTTTCCTAGCCTATTCCTGCCAGAAGCCAAGTTTTTTGCGGAAAACTTTTAGGAGGTTATAGTTGTGAGCACGGTTGAATACTTGCTTCACGGTCTGGGTACAGCGATGCAGTGGCACAATCTGGCGTTTGTTTTCATAGGCGTGCTGATCGGGACCGTAGTCGGCGTCTTGCCCGGAATCGGCCCGATGAGCGGAGTCGCGCTGCTGATTCCGATTACGGCGACGATGACGAACGGATTGAGCCCCGAGGAAGCGGCGACAAGCTCGATCATTTTGTTAGCCGGGGTGTACTACGGCGCCATGTATGGGGGTTCGACGACTTCGATTCTGCTGAACACCCCCGGCGAGTCTTCCTCCGTCGTGACGACGCTGGACGGCTACCAGATGGCCAAACAGGGCAGGGCGGGCGCGGCGCTGGCCATCTCGGCCATCGGCTCTTTTGCCGCAGGCATCATCTCGCTGATCGGCCTGATTTTCATGGCGCGGCCTCTGTCCGAGGTCGCCATCAAATTCGGCCCTGCCGAATATTTTTCGCTGATGGTGCTCGGTCTGCTCGCGATCAGCGGGCTGGCCGGCAAATCGATGGTCAAGGCGCTGATGATGACCGCGCTCGGCCTGCTGCTGGCCACGATCGGCATCGACAGCGTATCCGGCGTCGAGCGGTTTACGTTCAACATTCCCGAGCTGTATCAGGGACTGGAATTTTTGACCGTGGCGGTCGGCACCTTTGCCGTAGGCGAAGTGTTTAAAACGATTTTGCAGCGGGAAGTTAACGACGGGGAACTGGCCAAAATCAACCGGATTCTCCCCACCAAAAAAGATTTGAAAGACAGCGCCGCTCCTATCGCCCGCGGTTCCATTCTCGGCTTTTTTATCGGCTTGCTGCCCGGCGCGGGAGCGATTCTCGCTTCATTTTTCGCCTATATCGTGGAGAAAAAGCTGAGCAAAACCCCGGAGCGCTTCGGCAAGGGCGCAATCGAAGGCGTAGCTTCGCCCGAGTCGGCCAACAACGCGGCTTCGGGCGGCGCCATGATTCCGCTGCTCAGCTTGGGCATTCCTTCTTCGGGCACAACGGCCATTTTGATGGGGGCCTTTATTATGTACAATGTCCAGCCGGGCCCGCTGCTGTTCCAGGACCACCCGCAGCTTGCCTGGGGAGTGATTGCAAGCATGTTCGTCGGCAACCTGATGCTGCTCATTCTCAATATGCCGTTGGTCAAAGTGTTTGCCAAAGTGATCGAAACTCCGACCCAATATTTGATTCCGCTGATCATTGTGTTCTCCGTATTCGGCGTGTATGCGGTTCAATATTCGACCTTCGATTTGCTGCTCATTATGGGCTGCGGCATTGTCGGCTATTTTTTGCCGAAAAACGATTACCCGCTTGCCCCGCTCGTGCTCGGGCTCATTCTCGGTCCGATGATGGAAAACAACATGCGCCGGGCGCTAACGATTTCCAACGGCGATTTCATGATCTTTGTGCAAAAGCCGGTTTCTCTCGCGTTCCTGTTCGTCGGGCTGCTATGGATCACGGTTCCGCTGTTGCTGAAAATGAGAGGCAGAAACGTGCTGGTGAACGAGGAAGGATAACGATGGCGCAGCCATGCATGATGACGAGGAGAAAGGGTTATGAGCGTATTTTCGCTGATTTTGCTGAATGTGATTTTCCCTGTATTTTTGCTGATCGCCGCCGGCGCGCTGATGCATCGCATATTCCGCTTCGATATGAACACACTTTCCAAAATCAATGCGTATTTCCTGCTGCCGTGCGTGAGCTTCACGAATATTTACCAGAGCAACCTTGCCGGCGGTACGCTTTTGCAAATTGCCGGTTTTTTGCTGCTGCAAACGGCGGTCTTGATCGCGGTCGGCAAAGCCGTCGCAAAGGCATCAAAGTTTGGCAGGGGGCTCGCTTCCAGCTTTACCAACAGCATCGTCCTCAGCAATTCGGGCAATTTCGGCTTGCCGGTTAGCCAGCTTGTGTTTCAACATAATCCCGTCGGGCTTTCCGTGCAGGTGATCGTCATGATTTATCAGAACTTCCTGACCAACACGTTTGGGTTTATGAACGCCGTTTCCGTTCGCAGCCAGGGAAGCAAGCTGGTTAAGGAGCTTTTGAAAAATCCGATGATGTACGCGTTTGCGCTCGGCTTTTTGCTCAAATTGTCGGACGTTCCGATCCCGTCTTTTTTGTGGAATCCCGTGCAAAATGTTTCCGGCGCTTTTCTGGCGATCGCGCTGGTCACGCTTGGCGCGCAAAGCGCATATTTGTGCTTCAATCACTTGAGTTTCCCTCTTGCGGCAAGCGTGATCTCAAGGCTGCTGCTGTCGCCGGCCATTGCGTTTGGCCTCATTGCGGCCCTGCAGCTGGAAGGCACGACCGCGCAAGCTTTATTCATCGCAAGCTCATACCCGACCTCGCGAAACAGCGCCGTGTTTGCCCTGGAATACGGGAACGAGCCCGATTTTGCCGCACAGGCCGTGCTGCTGTCCACGCTGCTCAGCAGCGTAACCGTCGCTGCCGCCGTGTATGTGTCGGGGATTTTGTTCCAATAAACCGCCTTTTAGGAAGAAGGTGGTTTATTTTTATCTAAAATCAACATGAGAATTCATATAGCCTAAAAGAAAAGCTTCAATATGCCGATAATCTAAATCAGTAAGTTCAACTAGAGGAGGATTACGGATGTCCATTCGTGTCAAATTAATTTTGGGGTTTATTGTAGTGATGGTATTATTCACGGCGGCGATCGTAGGCAACATCGTGACCCAGTATCAAGTCGATCTGCTTGTGAGAGATATGAACAAAGCTTCATCCGAATTGACCGAGCTGCAAAATCTGACTTATTTGGGCCGCACTGCTGACGACAGCGGGGCATCGTATCTGATGAGCGCTACGGATGAGAACAAAAAGAAGTTTTTGGCCCAATACCGGCAATATGTGCAGGATGCCACAAGCAAGTTTCAGGAGGTTATGGCTGAGCAGCATGACGAAACGGAGATGCAGGCGCTTAAATCTTTTAGCACCGAATGGGAAAAGTACCAAAAAGGAAACGAAGCTACATTTATACTTTTTCAACAAAATGCCGTTCAAAAGGCGCAGCAAGCCTATACGGAAGTTACTTTTGAACCTGTCATCAATACGCTGATCGCCTACAAAGACAAGCTTGCCAAAGAAGTGGTGGAGCAAAGACGGGAGGTCGACTCCAGGCAAAAGCTGTCTTTTCAGGTCAATGTAGCGGTAACGGTTACCGCCATCGTAGTGGGGATGCTTATCGCGCTTTTTTTGGCCAATAAAATTACGAAGCCTGTGCGCCAGGTAACATTGCAAATTAAAGAAATAGCCGAGGGCGAAGGCGATTTAACGAAGCAGCTTTCCGTTGCCTCCAAAGATGAAATCGGCGATCTGGCGCGTTATTTCAACCAAATGCTCGGCAATTTGCGTTCGATCATGCAGCAGGTCGGATTCGCTTCCGTCCAGGTCGCATCCTCGTCGGAGCAGTTGACGGCCAGCGCGCAACAAACGAGCCAAGCGACGGAACATATCGCTCTGACGATGCAGGACGTCACCTCCGGTTCGCAAAAGCAGGTTGCCGATTTGCGGCATAACGTAGTCGTCATCGATGAAATATCTATGGGAATCGGGCAAATCGCTTCCAGCATTCAAGAAATTTCGCAATCGTCGGCCCATTCATCGGAAGCATCAATTGAAGGAAACCGGTCGCTGCAAACCGCTGTCGGACAGATGGCGTCCATCGAACGCTCGATTCAATCGTTATCGGAAGTTATCAAAGGCTTTGCGACCCGTTCGCAAGAGGTCGAGCAAATCGTTTCGGCCATTACGGAAATTGCCGCGCAAACGAATTTGCTTGCCCTGAATGCCGCGATCGAAGCGGCGCGGGCGGGCGAACACGGCCGGGGCTTTGCCGTCGTCGCAGGCGAAGTGAAAAAGCTTGCCGCGCAATCCGGCTCCTCCGCGAGCGAAATTACCGCATTGATTCGCCATATTCAAAGCGATACGGTCAAAGCCGTACAATTTATGGAAGCGAGCACCAAAGAAGTGCAGGAAGGAACCGAGATTATCCGGCAAGCCGGCCACTCGTTCGAAAACATTCAGCAATCCGTCGGCGACGTTGCCGGACAAGTCCAAGAAGTGTCCGCCGCCGTCCAGCAAATGGCAGCAAGCGCAGATATGGTCGTGGGCTCGATCAAGGTCGTGGCGGCATTGTCGGAAGAAGCGGCGGCAGGAACGGAGAGTGTGTCCGCAGCCTCGGAAGAGCAGTTGGCTTCCATGGAAGAAATCTCTTCCTCGGCAGCTTCGCTGGCATCCATGGCGGAAGATTTACAAACACTTGTCGGGAAATTCAAGGTGTAATTTAAAAAGGGGGGCCGCCGGCCCTCCTTTTTTTGATGCGCGTCCCCGCCGCCGCGGGTGAAACCGCGCAGCTGCAGTGCGCCGGTGCCGCGCGGCGCTCCGGACTGCTGCGAAACAGGCCGCCGCATGTCGGCCGCCGTCTATGCAGTGCCATATACCACCCGCCTCACACGCACACAACACAACACATCACAGACGATACACGACATACTATACGCACAGACCACACGCACATACAACACGATGCACGGCACACATACCATATGCATACACCACAAACGATACGCGAACATACCACACGCACACACCACAAACGATACATGACACATACCACACGTACACATAACACGATACACGGTACATAAACCACGCGTACACACCACAAACGATACACGTACATACCACACGTACATACAACACGCCACCTACCATGCATGCGCACACCCACCCACGATACACGTCATACGGTACACACCACACAAACCAAAAACACGCATACCAGCATATTCCAAACGTACCACGCATGATACACGACATACACCACACAAGCCCAAAAAAAAACATACCACACATTTCACAAACGCACCACGCACACCGCGCGCTGTGATCTGCATTTGGTGTGGCGCTGAGCAAAAAAACTGCAAAAGTGCATCTTTTTACCGCAGGATGTGCCGCCTTGGCGAAATTCCTGCAAAACTGCAGGTTTTTCGCCAACATTTGGGGCTCCGCCCCGTCAGAACAGGAAAAAGCCTGCACAATCGCAGGCTTTTCCTCCAAACGGGCCGTTTTCGCCAAAAAAGCCTGCACAATTGCAGGCTTTTGACCCCAGCTCTGCGGCGCCACCGAGCGCCCAAGCACGCGGCGCTACCGAGCGCTGCCGCAGCAGCGGGCGCTTCCGCCCGGCCGCTGGCCTTACTCGCTGGAAACGATGAGTTCCAGCTGTCCGTCCAGCCGGTAGCTGCCGAATCCTAGCGGCAGAATGAAATGGTCGCCTTTTCGCAGGCTGAAGCTGCCGGTTTCCGTTTGCAGCGCGCCTTCGCCGGACAATACGCTGAAGATCGTGTATTTGGCCGGAGCCGCGAAGGAGGAGGAGCCGTTTACGTCCCATTTTTGCACGGTAAAAAAGGAATTGGAGACGAACGTCGTAATCCGGGCGCCGCCGCTGGTCTCCACGAGATACTCCGCTGCGCTCGATTGATGAGGGACGGTCGTGACCTCGACCGCTTTTTCCAAATGAAGCTCGCGCAGGTTGCCTGCCGCGTCTTTGCGGTCGTAATCGTACACCCGGTACGTGGTGTCGGAGCTTTGCTGGGTTTCCAGCACGACGATCCCTTTGCCGAGAGCGTGAATCGTTCCGCTGGGGACGTAAAAGAAGTCTCCCGGCTTCACGGTGACGCGGCACAGCAGCTCGTCCCACTCGCCGGCCTGGATCATGGCTGCAAGCCGCGCTTTGGACTGCGCTCTGTGGCCGAAAATGATTTCCGCCCCAGGCTCGCAGTCGACGATGTACCAGCACTCGGTTTTGCCGAGCTCGCCGTTTTCGTGCTCCATGGCGTAAGCGTCATCCGGATGCACCTGTACGGAGAGATCGTCCGACGCGTCGAGAATTTTTGTAAGCAGCGGAAATTTGCCCGCCTTCGATCCGAACAGCTCGGGCCGCTTCTCCCAAAGTTCGCCGAGCGTCGTGCCGGAGAATGCCCCGCCTTTGGCCGTGCTTTGGCCGTTCGGATGGGCGGAGACCGCCCAGCATTCCCCCGTCAGCGCGGAAGGAATGTCGTAGCCGAACAGCTCATTCAGCTTCGTGCCTCCCCAGATGCGGTCTTTGAATACCGGTTCGAGAAAAATCGGTTCCATGTTTGTCAAGCTCCTCTCTGTTTTTGAACGCTTAATAAGCAAGATGGACGAGCGCCGCGGCGCCGACCAGCCCTGCATCGGTGTGCAGCGAGGCCGGGACGATGTCCGTCCTGCGTCCGGTCGGGTTCAATGCATGAGCGGATACATAGGCTTTGACAGCCTGAAAAAGCGGCTCGCCGACTTGGGACACGCCGCCGCCGATGACGATTTTGTCCGGGTCCAGAATGTTGATGAGCGATACGCAGCCGACGCCGATGTTATGGTACATTTTGGCCGTCAGCTCGGTCATTTCCGCGTTTCCGCTGGCGGCAAGCTCGAATACTTCTTTGGAAGTAACCGTTCTTCCTAACCGCTCCGAGGCTTGTCTCGCTATCGCGGTTCCGGAAGCGACCCATTCCCAGCAGCCGTACTGCCCGCAGACGCAGCGCCCGGCGGACGGGTCAACGACCATGTGCCCGGCATCGCCGGCATTGCCGCTGGAACCGGTCAAAAGCTTGCCGTGCAAATAAATGCCGGAGCCGATTCCGGTGCTGATCGTGATGAAAACGAAATGGTCGCTGTCCTTGGCGGCGCCGACCCATTTTTCCGCGAGCGTAGCGGCGGTCGCATCGTTCTCCATGCGGATCGGGTAGCGAAGATAGCGCTCCAGCTCTTGCACCAGCGGGAAATCCTGCCAGCCCGGCAAGTTGGGCGGGCAAGTAATTTTACCGCCGGCAGGGTCCAGCGGTCCGGGAGCGCCGATGCCGATCCCGCGAATGGCGGCGGCGTCTGCACCGCTGTCCGCGATCAGCTTTTGCACGTCGGCCGCGATTCGCTCCACCATTTGCGCCGGTGGAACGGCGAGGTCGGTTTTTAATGCGTTTTTGGCAATGATGCTGCCTTGGGCATCCACGATGCCGATGGCGGTTTTCGTTCCGCCTATGTCGATTCCAATAGCTAAACTCAAAGGTCTTCCCTCCAAAAATATGGGCTTTTAACTTGACAAAACTTGACGAAATTGATTATTGTCAAGCTATGTTGATTGTATCATAAGCGGGAGGAAATGAACATCATGCCAAGGCCGAAAAAAGTTTCGATGCAGGATATTGCGGATAAGCTTGCCGTCTCCAAAAATGCCGTTTCTTTGGCGCTGTCCGGCAAAAAGGGCGTCAGCGAGCAGCTCAGGCAGGAGGTGCTGCAGGCCGCCCGGGATCTGGGCTACGGCATGGTGGCGGAAGCCGGAGGTCCGCAGCGGCAGGAGCATGCGGCTGTGCCGGTGCTTGTCCCGGATCGAATTATGAGCTATGAGGATAACGATCATTTTTTGTTTTACCACGATCTGATCTGGGGGCTGGAAAAACGGCTCGGGGAAAAAGGGTTCAACGCCGTTATTTTGAGAATCAGCGATGAGATGGAAAAGCGGCTGAAGCTGCCCGAGCTGGTGCTTACGCTTCCTTCGCGGGGAATGATTTTGTTCGGGATTGTGGATCGGGAATACGCCGAGATGGTCCGGCAGCGCTGCGGTCCGGTTCTGATGTTCGATTCCTATCATCGCGGCCTCCCCGGTCCGGTCGTGACGTCGGCCAATATCGAGGGGGCATATGAAGCGGTCCGCTATTTGCTCGGCCGCGGCCATACGCGCATCGGGTTTATCGGCCCGACGAACTTGACGACGAGCCATGAGGAGCGGTGGTTCGGTTATTGGAAGGCGATGCGGGAGAGCGGAGCCGCGGAGCGCGCGGATTTTTGTTTGCTGGAGTCTGCGGGTTTTGCCTTTACTGCGGAGGAACTGGACGCTTTTTTGGACGGGCTGGCCGAGCGGCCGACGGCGTTCTTTTGCGGGAATGACAGGATCGCGCTGCTGCTGATCACGGCGCTGCGCGAGCGCGGCATCCGGGTTCCCGAGGACATGTCCGTCATCGGATTTGACGGGCTTGCCCTTTCGGAGACGTCGGACCCGCCGCTGACGACGATGAAAGTGGATAAAGCCGGCATGTGCGATGCCGCCGTGGCGTGGCTGCTGATGGAGCCGATGGAGCAGCCGTTTTTGAAGTGGGGCGTCCCCGCGGCACTGACCGTCCGGCATTCGGTGGCGGCAGCGGACTGACCGCCTAAAGCGTTTTGGCGCCTCCGGCCATTTTCAATTTGCGGTAATCTTTCGGCACGACGCCTTTGCTTTCCCGGAAAATGCGGGAGAACGTCTTGTACGAGCCGTACCCGACTTCGTGGGCGATTTCCGCAACGCTCATGTCGGTGGACACAAGCAGGCTGCAGGCGTGGCGGAGGCGCAAATCGTGCAAAAAATGAACGAACGTTTGCCCGGTCGTTTGCTTGATGACTTCGCTGATTCGGGACACGCTCATCGAGAACCGCGCGGACAGATCGGACAGCGACAGCTCCTCCTGGTAGCTGCTGTGGATGTAGTGAATGATCGGCCATACCGACAGGCTGGCTTTGGATGCGGGCGCTGCCGCCGATGAGGGCTGGCCGTCTGACCTTCGGCAGCGGTCGAAGCGGATCAAAATTTCCTTAAGCTTCGCCTGCAAAAGCGTGCGCCGCCAGCGCTCATCCCCTTGGTATTCCCGGAACATGTCTTCCAACAAGAGCCGCATCCGCGCCTGCTCTTGCTCGCCCAGCTGTACGTAGGCAGGAAGCGGGTCGGCGTCGTTGATGAGGCCGGACAATCCTTCCTCGGCGCTTGCTTCCATCAGCAGATCCATGCTGAACTCGCAGTTGTACAGCACCAGAGTGCTTCCGGGATCGGTGAACAGCTCGTGCACCTGGTACGGCAGGACGAACGTGAATGTTCCGGGCAGCATCGGATGGCGCATTCCGTTGATCGCCTCGGACCCGCCGCCTTCCACAACGTAGGAAAACTCCAGAAAATCGTGGCGGTGAGCGCGAAAGCCGTGCTCAAGCCGGTGCAGGCTGAGATGAAACGGGAACGCCGAATGCATATTTGGATACGTTTTCAAATAAGCGGGAAAGTAAGTCATGTTTGTGGTCCTCCGAAAAATTGGGACGTTTTTCGAAAAATACGGTACGCTTTCTTTTTGTTTTTATCTTACCATAAATGGCAGAGGAACAGGATACATACTCAGCTTATGCGTTAAGGAGGAACAGAAATGGCAGTGAGCAATAAAGTGAGGATCGGAATTATAGGCGCCGGGAATATCGGGGGCGTACATATCGAGCAATTTTCCAAACTGGCCGATGAGTGCGAAATTACCGCGATAACCGACGCCTATTTGCCGCTTGCGGAAGCCAGGGCGAGGGAACACGGCATCGCCAACGTTGCGGCGTCCCCTGAGGCGCTGATTCAAAGCCCCGATGTGGATGCGGTTATTATCGGCGTGCCGAACCAGTTCCATGCGCCGCTTGCGGTGCAGGCGATCGAAGCCGGCAAGCATGTGCTGCTGGAAAAACCGATGGGCATCAATTCGGCTGCGGCGCGGCAAATTTGGAAGGCTAGCCGGGCGGCCGACAAGGTCGTCATGATCGGCCACCAAATGCGCTGGGAAGCCGTTCCGATGCAAATCAAGGAGCAGGCGCAGCGGGGCGAGCTCGGCCATATTTATACGGCCAAAGCCGGCTGGTTCCGGCGCAAGGGCATTCCCGGCTGGGGAACATGGTTCACGCGGATGGACCAATCCGGCGGCGGTCCGCTGATCGACATCGGCGTGCATATGCTGGATCTTGCGCTGTACCTGATGGGCAATCCGAAGCCCGTCTCCGTCTACGGTGCGACTTACGCGGAGTTCGGTCCCCGCCGCAAAGGGATCGGCACCTGGGGGAAACCGGATTGGAACGGCATCTACGATGTGGAAGATTTGGCGACGGCGCTGATCAAAATGGACAACGGCAGCACACTGTCGCTGGAAGTAAGCTGGGCCGTGCACATGGATACCGACAACACGCCGTTCGTGCATTTGATGGGCTCGGAAGGCGGAGCCAGCTATCGCGGTGCGCAGGGCAAGCTGCTGACCGAAAAGTTCGACCGGGCGATCGAAACCGAGCTGCGCAGGCCGGAGAACGACGAGGGTGAGCGTCTGCGCCTGAGCCGCCATTTTTTGGCGTGCATCCGTGAAGGCAAGGAGCCGATTACTTCGGCTTTGAGCGGACTCACGAACAATCTGGTGCTGGATGCGATTTACGAATCGTCCCGTACCGGCAATGAAGTGAAGCTGAACTGGAATTTGGACGAATCGGAGGGGGCATAGCAAATGCTGAGAGGATTAACCCGGTCTGGGATGGGACAAATAGAGAGCGACGAGCGGTTCATCGAATTGGCGGCCGAATACGGTTTTCAATCGGTCGATTTGGATGCTCTGGCGCTTGTGGAGCGTCACGGTGTTGAAGGAGCGAAGGCGTTGCTGCAAAAGCATGGCGTCGTCGTCGGCGCATTCGGACTTCCGGTCGAATGGCGGACGACCGAGGAAGCGTTCCTTGACGGCGTCGGCAAGCTGGCGCAGTCGGCTGCCGCCGCGGCCGCGTTGGGGTGCGCGAGCTGCTGCACCTACATATTGCCGTCGACCGACCTGAAAGCGGCGCACTTCATGGCGCTGGCAACGCGGCGGCTGCGCACCTGTGCGCAAATTCTCGGCGCGTACGGCATCCGCCTCGCGCTGGAATTCGTCGGGCCGCACCATTTGCGGACCCGCTGGGCGAACCCGTTCATCTGGACGATCGATGAAACGCTTGACTGGATCGATGCGATCGGGGAGCGCAGCGTGGGCTTGCTGTTCGATTCGTTCCACTGGTATACGAACGGTTCGACGGTCGGCGACATCGAGCGTCTGCGCGCCGAGCAAATCGTCCATGTCCACATCAACGACGCGCCGGACGTCCCGGTTGAGGAAGCGCTCGACAACGGACGCATTTACCCCGGCGAGGGCGTCATCGATTTGGCCGGCTTTTTGCAAGGGCTGCACAAAATCGGATACCGGGGCGTCGTCGCCCAGGAGATATTATCCGCGGAACCGCCTGCGGGCACGCCCGAAAGCCTTGTCCAGCGATCCAAAGCGGGATTCGATAAGGTGTTTTCCGCAGCGGGCCTATAAACGATCCGCTATGAAAAGAGCGATTTTTGCAGGGTTGTTCTGCGAAATTGCTCTTTTTTACCACATTACAGTGATAAAACGCGTGGCTGGCAGCATTCTGATTGGCGAACGCTCATTTTCGAAAAGAGCTCGATGGAGCGTTTTTCGCCGGCGGACAAGCCGTACGTTAGCGGGCTGAGAGAGACGCGCAAACTTGCAAAATCAGCCTGCGTGGAAGGGCCGGAGAGAACGCCTGCCTCTCCCAACAAGTCTCGGAGCGGGTTGCGGCGTCGTACGACGGGGGTACAGCACGGAGCGGGGCGCTGCACGGCGGAGGGTACTGCGCGCAGCGGGGTGCTGCATGGCGGGGGGCACTGCACTGCGCGGAGCGGGGTGATGCACGGCGAAGGGTATAGCACGCAGCGGGGCGCTGCACGACGGAGGGCCGTGAGGCGGCTTGGCAGGCCAGGCCGGGGACAAAACCTGCAAAAGTGCAGGCTTTGTCCGGGAAAAAGGTTCATTTTGGAGAAAAGCCTGCGATTGTGCAGGAATTTTCGATGGAAATGAACCTGAGCCTTTGCGCCCGGCGAAAAACCTGCACAATTGCAGGAATTGTTTCGCGGCCGGTGTATTAGCAGCAAAAAAGATGTATTTTTGCAGGTTTTCTTCGCGCAGCCCGGCAGAGGGCTGGCGGCGCTGCAATGCACGCCCGGGATTCGCTCGTATCCAGGGCACGACGGGTACAAAATTTGAACAACAGAGGAGAAGAAAGCGCCATGGAAAATAAACAAATCGTCTTTACCGCGCCATGGAAGGTTGAGCTTCAGCAAAAAACGGACAATTTCCCGAAGCTGACGGGCAAGCAGGTTTTGCTCAAGAAGGCGTACACGCTGATCAGCCCCGGAACGGAGCTCGCCTGCTTGTCGGGCGGGGAGAGCTGGTTCCCGATGCCCGCCGTGCCGGGATATGCGGCCGTCAGCGAAATTGTGGACAAAGGCCCGGAGGCAGCGGAGTTCGAGGTCGGGGATATCGTGTTTCACTACGGCAAGCACGCCCTGTACGAAGTGGACAGCGCAGACGGGGTCATGCTGAAAGTTCCGGCCGATTTGGAGCTGTCCTGGGTGCCTTTTACCCGGATGGCGACTGTGGCCATGACGAGCATTCGCGTCTCGCAAATCGAACTGGGCGATTACGTCGCCGTGACCGGGCTTGGCCTGATCGGAAATATGGCCTCGCAATTGGCCGGATTGCAGGGCGCGTCGGTGATCGGCGTTGACCTTTCCCCTAACCGGCTGCAGCTTGCGCGCGAATGCCGGGTGGAGTTTGCCCTGCCGTCAGGTTCGGACACAGGGATGCGAATCAGGGAACTGACGGACGGGAAAGGCGTATCGACGCTGATCGAAGCGACAGGGGTGCCGAAGGTGGCTGTCGACAGCGCTTCCTGGGTGGGGCAATACGGTGAAGTTGTTTTGCTCGGCAGTCCGCGCGGCGAATATCAGACGAATGCGACGGATTTGCTGAATCACATTCATTTGAACGGGCATGGCTGCATTACGTACAAAGGGGCGCACGAATGGCGGTTCCCGCTGAGGCCCGACCCGTTCGTCAAGCATTCGCTCGTGCGTAATTCGCAAATCGTATTTCGCCTGATGCAGACGAACAAACTGCGCATCCAGCCGTTGATCAGCCATATACTGGCACCGGAGGATGCGCCTGCCGCCTATGAAGGGCTCCGCAATCGAAAAGACGATTACCACGGCGTCTTGTTCCGCTGGTAGAGAACAACGACAGACAGACTCGGCACAACGGGGCTGTCTGTTTTTTCTTTTACGCTCGATTCCCGGCGTCCGGCGCTTCACTGCAGCAGCGTCTCACATGCAGAATACCTGCGAATAGGAGATTGTTGGCAGGCCCATCATTGGGGAGCGAGCGGAAAACCTGCGAAAGTACAGTTTTTTGCCCGCAGATACGCGTCCCTCGATAAATTCCTGCAAAACTGCAGGAATTATCCCCTAAACTCGCGTTTGGAGCCTCAATGGCCGAAAATTCCTGCACAATTGCAGGCTTTTCCAAAAATGAACCGCTTCCGTCGAAAATTCCTGCACTTTTGCAGGTTTTTCCCAAAAACGAATCACCTCCATCGAAAAAGCCCGGCACTTTCACTTTTGAGCACTTTTGCAGGTTTTGCGAACAGCGAACCGCGTTATCTGTTCGACCGGCCGCAGTCATGCAGCACACGCCGCGCGCTGGGAGTCTGTCCGACGAAGTTACTTTTGTGCATACCGGGTGAATCATGACTGTATATATTGCCGCTCACGCTGCATAATGACTGTCATTTTGCATATATACCTTCTACGTGGTTCATCGGACAGACTCCTAGGAGCTGCGCGAGGTAGCTTACAAACGCAGCAACATCATCTTGCCGCAGCCGCACATTCCCGCAAGGAATAGCAACCGGCTGAAAGTCAAAGCGCTGCCTTTCGAGGCAGCGCTTTCGTATGCGGATCTGGCCGCCCGTGGGGTACCGGACGATAACGTTGTGTACATTTTTGAACGAATTTGTTATGATGAGCAGGATAACGTTTGGTTTACAAAAGTGACAAACGGTTCGGATTTTAACGACTTGGAGTGATACGATTTGGTGAGAAACAAGAAGGTGACGATGCAGGAAATCGCTGACCGAATCGGAGTTTCCAAATATGCGGTGTCCAAGGCGCTGTCCGGCAAGCCGGGCATCAGTGCGGTCACCAGGGAAAAAATTTTCGAGCTTGCCTCGAATTTGGGCTACTTGAACCAAAAGAGCATCAAGAAGCTTCAGAGCAGCGTGCAGGAGGAAAACGATCATAAAATTGCAGGTGTTCTGTTCTCCAATATCCGAATCCAGAACAGGGAATCCGGGTATTGGGGCAAAGTGCTTGACGGCGTTTACAAATTTTTGGAAGCGCGAGGCATCGGCGCTATTTTGATTTCCGACGATTCGCCGCGCAATTTCAATCTGGTGATGAAGCCGGAAGGGCTGCTCGGCGTGATCGGCGTCGGCTACATATCGACCCCGATGCTGATGGAGCTGAGAAACAAAGCGATTCCGACCGTTCTGATCGATCATGAAGACGATTTGATCGAATCCGACAGCGTGTTCGTCAACAACTTCGATCTCATGCGCAAAATGACGAAGTTTATGTTAGGCAAAGGGCACGCCCATATTCAGTTTATCGGCGAGATACGCTATTCGAGAAGCTTTTTTGACCGCTGGAGCGGGTTTCGGTCCGTTATGGACGAAAATGAGCTGCCTTATGTGCCGAACAAGGAACTGCTGAGCGTAAAGCCGACGTTTGACGATGAAAATATCGATAGGCTTTTGTTAGGTTTACAATCGATTCCGCGCAAAAGCTTTCCGACTGCCTTCGTTTGCGCCAACGATCAGATCGCGCTGCTGGCGCTGCGGGCTTTAACGAAGATGGGACTGCGGGTGCCGGAGGACTGCTCTCTTGCAGGCTTTGATAACAACAGCGATATACTGAGAGATTTTCCCGGGCTGACTACGATTGACGTCGAGAAAGAGGCGCTGGGCATGAAAGCCGTGGACATCCTGCAATGGAGGCTCGACAATCCGCTTATGCCCTATGAAAAAATATTGCTGCAAAGCGGTTTAATGGCCCGGGAAAGCGTCGATACGCCGCCCGGCGGGCGCGCCTGACAGCTATCATCATGCAACGCAGAGCAAAAACTTTTCGCAGACGATTTAAGAGGAATCGTTTTCGAAAAGTTTTTTTGTTTGTCGTGAACGGCCGCTTCAGATTTTTTAAAGTTATTAATTAAAGCGCTTTAAGTAAATTTAAATTTCATTTTGTAAACATAATAAAACTAAAATTTTAGTTGACTAATAGTTGATTAAGCACTACTATTAGTTTCATAGGATTAAAAGGAGCTATTCGGATCCCACACTGAAAGAGGTAATGCCATGACGACAAAAAAACGCAAATTGCGCACCTCGGGCGAGCATAATGTTGCAGGTTATGTATTTATCGCTCCGTGGCTGCTCGGGTTTTTGCTGCTCACGCTTTGGCCCACGGTACAGTCGTTCTATTTATCGTTTACGGAGTATTCGCTGCTCGATTCTCCGTCATGGATCGGAACGGAGAACTACAGCAACATTTTCCTCAAGGATCGGTTATTTTTGAAATCGCTTTCCGTGACGTTCACATTCGTCTTGATCGCGGTTCCTGTCAAGCTGTTTTTTTCCTTGATGGTGGCGATTTTGCTGAACAAAAACATTCGCGGCATGAGCTGGTACCGGACGGCGATTTACTTTCCTTCCCTGATCGGCGGAAGTATCGCGGTATCCGCATTGTGGAGAAATATGTTCGGCCTGGACGGCTACATCAATCACGTTCTTGGCTGGTTCGGCATCGAGGGGATCGGCTGGGTGTCCAATCCTGCCACTGCGCTGGGAACGCTTATTATTTTGAATGCGTGGCAGTTCGGCTCCACGATGGTCATTTTTTTGGCCGGCTTGAAGCAAATTCCGAAAGATCTTTATGAATCCGCTTCCGTGGACGGAGCGGGCGGCATTCGCAAGTTTTTCCATATTACGCTGCCGATGCTTTCGCCCGTCATGTTTTTCAATCTCGTGCTCGGTATTATCAATTCCTTCCAGATGTTTACATCCGCTTTCGTCATTCCGCCCGGCGGGCCCGGCGGACCTGCCAACTCAACGTATATGTACGTGCTGTTTCTGTACGAGAAAGCGTTCAAACAGTATGAAATGGGTTACGCCTCGGCGCTGGCCTGGATTTTGCTGCTGATTATCGCGCTGTTTACGGCGATCAACTTCCTGGCTTCGAAGTACTGGGTCTTTTACGAAGCTGAAGGGGGGAAATCGAAATGACAAGCAGAGAACGTCTTTCAGGACTCAAGGTTCATCTGATTTTGCTCCCTTTCGCGATTCTGATGATGTATCCCGTGTTTTGGTGGATCGGGGCTTCTTTCAAGGATTCGACGGAGTTCGGGCTGCCGACCATTTGGCCGCATCAGTTTATATGGGAAAATTACACGAAAGGCTGGACCTATTCGAAAGAGTTCACGTTCGCCAAGTTTTTTGCCAATACGCTGCTTATGGAGTTTTGGAACGTCCTGGGCGGTGTGACAACGGCGGCGTTGGTAGGCTACGGCTTTGGCCGGCTGCAGTTCAAGCTGCGCGGGTTCTGGTTTTCCATCCTGCTGCTGACGATGATGCTTCCGACGCAGGTGACGGTCGTGCCGCAATATATTTTGTACAACAAGCTTGGCTTTGTGAACAGTTATATTCCGCTCATATTGCCGCATTTTTTCGGCGGCGGGGCGTTCTTCGTATTCCTCGTCGTGCAGTTTATTCGCGGCATACCGAAGGAGCTGGATGAAGCGGCGCAAATCGACGGGGCTTCCGTGTACGGCATCTTTTTCCGGGTCATCGCGCCATTGATCAAGCCGGCCCTGGTTACGGTAGGCATCTTCACCTTCCTCTGGAGCTGGGACGACTTTTTCGCACAGCTGTTGTATTTAAGCTCCATCGAGAAATTTACGGTCGGCTTGGCGCTGCGCATGTTTATCGACCAGTTCGAAATTCAATGGGGCCAACTGCTCGCCATGTCGCTGCTGTCGGTTTTGCCTTCGGCCATCGTATTTTTCACGGCTCAAAAGCATTTTGTCGAAGGGATCGCGACTACGGGCATCAAAGGGTAAAGCAAGTTCTGACGACGGTTACACTTAAATTTAAATAAAAAGGGAGTGTTTTTCAGATGAAAATGAAACAACCGTGGGTAAAAGGCGTTTCCGTTGCAATGCTCGCCTCGATGGTAGCTTTGACGGGCTGCGGCTCCAAACAGGCGGATACTGCCCAGGGAAGCCCGGCGGCGGGCAAGGCGGCACAAACGTCCCAACCGGGGAAGGCGGCCAAGCTGAAAATGATGTGGTGGGGCTCGCAGGCCCGCCATGACGCCACGCTGAAAGCTCTTGATTTATATACGAAAAACGTTCCGCAGGTTACCTTCACGCCGGAATATACGGCTTGGGACGGGTATTGGGAAAAAATGCCAACTTTGGCTGCGTCGAATTCGATGCCCGATGTGCTGCAAATGGACGCGGCTTACATTCAGGGCTACGTAAAAAGAGGGCTGCTGGCCGATCTGTCGGACATTGATTTGACGGGCATCGTCGATCCGAAAGTGCTGGAAAACGTCAAAATCAACGGCAAGATGTACGGCGTCCCGCTCAGCCTTAACGGTCAAGGCGTCGTATACAACAAAGAGGCGCTGGCTGCAGCAGGCATCAAGCTGCCGGCGAGCAACTGGACGTGGGAGGACTTTTTCGCCTATGCCAAAGAGTCCCGTTCGAAGCTGCCCAAGGACAAGTACCCGATCGACGATATGACGAACATTTGGGAATGGTATCAATACTATCAAACGTCCAAAGGCAAAGGCCCGATTTTCCAGGACGGTTCCAAGTTCAATCTGGATAAAGACACATGGTACGAGTTCCAAAATATTTACGCCCAATTCCGCAAAGACGGCGTTGTGCCTTCCGCGGACCAGCAATTATCCTTTAAAGAAAACGATCCGAAGCTCGACTCTCTCGGCAACGGCACCGTTATGCTGAGATCGGCGTCCGTCGGTTCCGTAGGCGTTGTCGAAGCGATGCTTCCGGGCAAATTGGCCGTTACCAGCGTCCCGACAGGCGTGAAAGGCGGCGGCTGGGCGCAGTCGACGATCTTCCTCTCCGTATCGGCGAATTCCCAAAGCAAAGAGCAGGCGAAGCAATTCATCAAATGGTTTATTTCCGATAAGGAGAACGGCAAAATTTTGGGCACGACGCGCGGTATTCCGATCGATGAAGCGGTGTTCAAAGAGCTGCAGCCTACATTAAGCAAAAGCGATTTGTTCGGCAAAGAGCTGCTGGGCGCCGCCAAGGAAAAGGCGCTGCCGTTCTATCCGGCTCCTGCGGGCGCGGAAGATTTCGTGAAAACGTACAAATCCGAGATGGAAGCGGTCATGTTCAACAAATCGACGCTGGATCAAGCCTATAATACACTTGTGGAAAAAGGCAAAGCGGCGGAAGCGAAGCTGAGCAAGTAAAAATCCGACTACTATACATGCAGGCAACGGAGCCACTTCAGTCCTACGCGGATCGGAGTGGCTCGCAATTCGAGAAGGAGCCTTAGCCGCATTCGGCCGGAAGCGCCGGTCCGCGGAAGAGAGAAAATCAAATGGATGGAGTCACAGTGGAGGCGGAAATGAACCAAGTAAACCGAGCAAACCCGGCAAGACCGGTAAACCTGCTTTTGAGCGAATGGGTATTTAAAGCGTGCGATGGGGAGCGGTGGCTTCCGGCCAAGGTGCCGGGCTGCGTGCATACCGATTTGCTGCGGAATGGCATGATTGCGCAGCCGTTCTACGGGACGAATGAACGTGATCTGCAGTGGATCGACAAGCAGGACTGGGAATATGAGACACAGCTGCATATTTCCGATGAAGCGCTCCGGCATACGAATCTGCATCTTGTATTCGATGGGCTGGATACGTATGCGGACGTTTATGTGAACGAACGCCGCGTTCTGTCGGCGGACAACATGTTCCGCACCTGGAAAGCGGACGTTCGGCACGTCGTGGGGGAGGGGGCCAACAAGGTGCGGATTCGGTTTCGTTCGCCGGTTCGCGAAGATTTGCCCAAGCTTGAGCAACTGGGCTATCCGCTGCCGGCCACGAACGACCAATCCGAAGTCGGGGGATTAGGCGATCGCAAAATAAGCGTGTTCGCCCGCAAGGCGCCGTATCATTACGGTTGGGACTGGGGACCGCGCTTTGTGACGAGCGGCATTTGGCGGGAAGCCCGCCTGGAGGGTTGGTCCGGCGTCCGGCTGGCGGACGTGTTCATCCGGCAGCGCGCGGTTTCCGGAGAAGAGGCCCTGCTGACGGCGGTCGCCGAAATCGAAAGCGACGCCGCCTGGGAAGGCGTGTTGAAGCTTTCGGCGGACTCCATGTCCTGGAGCAGGGAGGTCAGGCTGCAGCCCGGCCGGCAGTTGGTCGAGCTTGACGCGCAAATCGCCGAGCCGAGGCTTTGGTGGTGCAGAGGGCTTGGCAGCCCGGACATGTATACGTTCCGAACGGAGCTTGTTCGCCAAGGTCAAGCGGTTTGCGAACGGACAACGGTCACCGGCCTCAGAACGGTGAAGCTGGTTACGGAGCGGGACGCGCAGGGCGGAGGCACTTCGTTTTATATACAACTAAACGGAGTGGCTGTATTTGCCAAAGGTGCCAACCATATTCCGAACGACAGCTTTTTGAGCGAAATCACTTATGACAATTACCGGCACGAGGTTGCGACCGCAGCCGAGTCGAACATGAACATGCTGCGCGTGTGGGGCGGCGGCATTTATGAAGCGGACGCTTTTTATTCGCTGTGCGATGAGTATGGTATTTTGGTCTGGCAGGATTTTATGTTCGCTTGCAGCATGTATCCGGGCGATGCAGCGTTCGTGGACAATGTGAGGCAGGAGGCCGACGAGAACGTCAAGCGGCTTCGCAATCATCCGTGCATTGCGCTGTGGTGCGGCAACAACGAAATCGATACGGCGTGGTCGCATTACGACGAGCATGCGGGATGGGGTTGGAAAAAGGATTATACGGCCGAGCAGCGCGAGCGCATATGGGAAGATTACGAGCATATTTTTCACCGTATTTTGCCCGAGGCTGTAAATGCGTGGCATCCCGGCGCGTCCTACTGGCCATCTTCGCCGATGCGCGGGCTTACCGGAGACGGCAGCCAGCATGCTTTCAACAAATCGACGAGCGGCGATATCCATTATTGGGGCGTATGGCATCAGCTGGAACCTTTTGACAAATATAACGTTCATGTCGGCCGGTTTATGAGCGAATACGGGTTCCAATCGTTTCCCGAGCTGAAATCGGTGAGGACGTATGCGGCGGAAGCGGATCTGGCGCTGGAATCGGAAGTGATGCTCGCCCACCAGAAAAATGCCCGGGGCAACCAGCTTATCCGGCAATATATGGAGCTGTATTTCAGCGAGCCGAACGATTTCCCGTCGTTTTTGTATGTAAGCCAGGTGCTGCAGGCGGAAGCGATGAAAACGGCGATCGAAGCGCACCGCCGCCAAAAACCGTTTTGCATGGGCTCGCTGTATTGGCAAATGAACGATTGCTGGCCCGTCGCTTCATGGGCAGGGATGGATTACTACGGCCGCTGGAAGGCGCTGCAATATTACGCGAAGCGCAGCTTCCGGGACGTGCTGCTGTCCATCGGCGGGTCGGCCGGAGGGCGGCTCGACTTTTATGTCGTTTCCGATCTTATGGAGCCGGTTACCGGGCTTGTCGATATTCAACTGCTGACCTTTTACGGCGAGGTGCTGGAGCAGGCGCAGTATCCTGTCCGCGTGGAGGCGAATGGCAGCACGAAAACGGCGTCGCTGGACGCCGAATCGCTTCTGGAAGGGCGCAACGCCTCAGCGGTGCTGGTGTACGCCAGATTGCTCGGGCGGGACGGGCGCGTCATCGACAGCAAAGAGCATTACTTGACGCCGGTCAAGGATTTGCGTCTGAGCATGCCGGCGATTGAAGTGACGGAAGCCGCCGGCGGCAAATACGTGCTGCGCACGGATGTGCTGGCGAAGCAGGTCTGGATCTCTGCGGAAGTCGAAGGCATCTTCAGCGACAATTTCTTCGACCTGCTGCCCAATGAGCCGCGCACGGTCGAGTTTTATGCCCGCGATGCAGGCGGGAAGCCGTTCGTGCCGGCATCGCCCGGCCGCATCGCGGTTCGTTCGATGGCCGACTTCGTGCGGCCGAATTCATAGAAGCAAACAAAACCGGGGGGCTTGCCTTCCCGGTTTTGTTATGAGTGGGGGGAACCATGTTCGAGTGGTTCCCCTTTGGTTTGGCGCAGCCGCTCTACCCGGCGCGCGCCGCATGCTCCCGCGCAGCGCTGGCTGCGGGGCGGCTTGGCAGCACGGCTGCACGGCGGAGGGTGCGAGGCGGCTTGGCAGGCCAAGCGGGAGAAAACCTGCAAAAGTGCAGGTTTTTTCCGCGGAAATGGCCCATTTCGGTGAAAAGCCTGCGAAAGTGCAGGAATTTTCGCTGAAAGTGAAGCCGAGCCCACGTTTCCGGCAAAAAGCCTGCACAATTGCAGGAATTGTCCGAGGCACGCGCAAGATGGAGCAAAAACCTGCATTTTTGCAGGTTTTTTGCGTGCAGCCAATGTACAGTCAGGCAGATTAGTGTGTGGTCGGCAGATTAGTGTGTGGTTGAGCAGATTAGTGTGTGGTCGGGTAGATTAGGTGTGCGGTCGAGCAGAACAGTGTGTGGTCGGCAGATTAGTGTGTAGTTGAGTGGATTAGTGTGTGGTTGAGTAGATTAGTGTGCAGTCGGCAGATTAGTGTGCGGTTGAGTAGATTAGTGTGTGGTTGAGCAGATTAGCGTGTGGTCGGGTAGATTAGGTGTGCGGTCGAGCAGAACAGTGTGTGGTCGGCAGATTAGTGTGTAGTTGAGCAGATTAGTGTGCAGTCGGCAGATTAGTGTGTGGTCGGCGATTAGTGCGTAACCTGACTTCCACAGGTCTTCTAAAGGTTTGCTCATAAGCAGCCTGCTTAAAGGGACGGTTTCCTTCATTTAGGGATGGCTTCAAGTATTTACCACAAAAAGTTCATAATTTCTGTGACTTCATGACTCTTATGGGTCATTTTGCTTTGCGATCCATTATATATAATAGAAGCCGAAACGGGACTTTTTTCCAGGAAGAAGGGAGTTAAGTGGTAAATAAATATGCATATTTGTTATCCCTGCAAACGCTTGAATACGAAATCAGGCTGTTGAACGATTATTCAAAAGAGTGTTCGGATTGCTTTGAACTTCTCCGGACGAAATTGGATGACCTCTGCCAGTTTATGGTCAGTGACGAGAACGAACGGCTTTGGAGACAGTTGGAGCGTTATGAAGAAATAAGGCTGCATGGCGAACAATTGCGTCAAACTTCGATTCAAGCGCTGTGCGATGTCGAGAAATATCAGTCGCTTTGCGCGCTGGAAAAGAATTTGAATATCAGCGAGTACATGGCTGCGCTTGCGAATTCCATTAGCGAGGAGGTCAAGTATTTTGCAATCGACCATCGCTCCAAAGTGCTGTTTATCGGTTCGGGCGCTTTTCCGCTATCGGCTTTAACGATTGTCAAGGAAACTGGCGCAGACGTAGTATGCCTGGACATTGACGACGAGGCCGTTTATCTGGGCGGAAGGGTCGCCGAATCGGCAGGGCTGCAATCCAAGATTCGATTTTCGGGAGACCGGCTGCGCAATTTGCCCTTTGTGCAGGAGGCGACTCATGTCATGGTTGCGTCCCTTGTCGGCAACAAACTGGAGATTCTCGAAGAGCTCAAGCCTGTCGTCCAGCCCGATGCGCGAATCATCGTCAGATACGGGAACGGATTGAAATCCATTTTGCTCGGACAAGTTTTCTTGACGAAAGCCTTTACGCATGAAAATGCGATTGTCGTCCAGGCCGTCGGCTATTCGGGCATCGCGGTCAGCGCGTTGTTTGATTTCCTGCTGTGGGGCTTGGCGCCTGATCCGATAACGGTGGCGGGCGGCGTGATGATTTTGGCCGGCTGTGCCGTTTTATCCAAACCGGGCAGCCGCAGCAAGGACGATTGAACGTTTAATTAAATGAGGAGGCATGACATTGGAAAAAGAAATGCTGTACGACATGTGGTGGCGTCATCAAAACGAAGGGGACCAGGGGATGGAGGACGATCATCAGGCCCATTGGCGGCGGGTGCTCGGCTTTATCCCCGAGGAGGATTTGCGCGAAAGCAGCATTCTCGATTTTGGCTGCAATCAGGGCGGTTTTTTGCGGCTGCTTTATGAGCTGCGACCTTTCAAAGAAGCCATAGGCACGGATCTGGCGCGAAAATCCATCGAGGTGGCGAACAGCCGCAAAGGGGATTTGCCCATCCGGTATTTGGCAACCTCGCAGCCGGAGCAGTTCGCCCACCGCTTCGATTATGCGTTTAGCCTGGCCGTTCTCTATTTGATTCCGGATTTGGATGAGCACGCGCAAAAGATTCGCAAGTCGCTAAAGCCCGGCGGCGTCTATTACGCGACCTTTGCCGACTATACGGGAAATCCGAGCCTGCCGGCGATCCGGGACAAAATCAACGGCAATGCGTCCATTCCGATGCAGGAGCATACGCTCGATACGGTGGCCGACGCCTTTTTCAGAGCAGGCTTCCAGGTAGGCGTCCGCCGCATGATTCCCGCGGGGTTCGTCGATTTATCGCCGGATAAAAAATGGTACCTGCATACGGCTGATCATTTGCAGTTCGCCTATGAGCAGGCGTTCCTGTTCCGCTTCGTCGCACCGGGCGTCGGCGGGCGCCAATAGCTTTGGGAGGAGCGCTGCAGGCATCCGCCCGCTCGCTTGCCGTGGAGGTGGAGGTGGAGCGAGGTGCTCCGAAGGCGGTGGCGGCCGCACTTTTCCGACGCGCGTCTCTCCCGGCGTGCATCGATGTGACGCGCATCCTCCGGGGGGGGCGCGTTGCGTCGATGCCGCCGGGGGATCATGAGGCGGCTTGGTGGGCCAGGCAGGCTAGGCTAGGCGAGGGAAAACCTGCAAAAGTACAGGTTTTTTCCGGGGAAAAGGTTCATTTGGGCGAAAAGCCTGCGAAAGTGCAGGAATTTTCGAAGAAAATGAACCTGAGCCTGTGTGCCCGGCTAAAAGCCTGCACAATTGCAGGAATTTTCCGTTGCGGCGTATCAACGGGCAAAAAACCTGCACTTTTGCAGGCTTTCTTCGCGCAGTTAGGCATATGGGCTATCGCCGGGTGTCGACGTCGGGTGGCCCAAAAGCCTGCGCTTTCGCAGGCTTTCTGTGCATGCCCGGCAACCCGGCATTGGAGGGCGCCCCCCGCGCCGTCAAAGCGGGCGAGCTTTTAGGGCGGCCGCCCGCCATGCATTAGCGGTACCCGCCAACGGTCCGCCCGAGCGGGGGGCGCCCGCCACCACGCATCGGCGGTACCCGCCCCGTGGATTGTTGCGCCCGCGCGCCTCCGGTCCACCCGAGCGGGGGTTGCCCACCGCCACACATCGGCGGCACCTGCCCCGTGTATTGTCGAGCCCCGCGCGGCGGCCGCCCGCCGACATGCGCCGCTGACGCAACGCCTCGGAGGCGCGCTGGACGGCGGAATCCTCGCTTTCCAACATCAAGCCGCTCCTGCTTTGACTAATTGGCCGATCGCCTTTTCAATCTCCGTGTTGTCCATCGTTTCTCCCATATCGAAAACTTTGCGAATCGAGCCTTCCTGATCGACGAGAAACAGGGAGCGGATGGAGTGGGCGAACTGTCCGTCCTTCTGCTTGACGACCATAAGCCCGTAATCGTTGGCGATCCGGCGGACGCCGTCCTCCGTGCCGCGCAGCATGTGCCAGCCGGCCGCTTGATCGATGCCCATCATATTGACGTACTCGCCCAGCGCTTCCGGGGTATCGCGTTCGGGATCGAAGGTGATGCTGATAAATTCCACTTTGCTGCCGAAGAGCCCCTTTTTCTTTATATTGTTTTGCATCAGTACCATGTTGGAGGTCGTCGCAGGACAAATGTCGGTGCAGTTGGCAAAGAAAAATTCGACCAAACGCACCTTGCCGTTCGTACCGGCGAACGCAACGTCTTCTCCCTGCAAGTTTTGCAAAGTAAACTCGGGCGCTTTTTTCACGACGGGAAGCGGAGCTGTCCCTTGGCGAAACCACAGCACAGCGCAAACCGCGATTGCAGCGAGCAAGGCGGCGGTCGCGATTCGAAGCCCTGTTTTTTTGGAAGCGCTAACCATCATCTGTACAATTCACCTCATTTAGGAGCAATCACGAATTCCTGCTGGGGCATCGTATGCATGCCGGCAGCGGTTACATGCGCTTTGATATGATAAGTGCCTTCATCTTTGAAGGCTTTATCGATGCCGAAAATGCCTGTCTCCTGTTTAGTTCCCTTCAGTATTTCGTGTTCTGCGGTTTGCCCTTCTTTCCAAAATTCGAATTTGACCTCTTTGACGGAAGCGACATATTTGCCTTCCTGTGTAATTTTGGCCTGAAAACGGACGGTTTCCCCGCTTTTCGGCTGATCGGGACTTACTTGAATGTCCGCTGCAATCGGCTGCATGCCGGCCTGGTTCATGGAGGACATATCCATATCGCCCATGTCCGAACCGCTTTTGCATCCGGCCAGAACGAGGGCGAGCGCAATAAGCGCCGTATACGCTTTTCTCATGAAGGCAACCACTCCCCTGTACAAAATATTCTTAGCTAGTATACCCGTTTGCAAAGAAGCTGCCATGACCAGAAAGTGCTATGCGGACATCGATTTGTGAATATTTAATGACAGAAAGTGGAACGAACGCCCGATTAATAGCTCTTTTGAGTCATTTTGAAAAAAGTGGATTTGAGTATAGTAATAAGAAAGGGGAAGCAAGGAGGCGATTGGTTGGAATTCTCGATACTTCTGAATTTGTTCGGAGCCCACGCCATGTTCACTCCTGAAATTTTCCTGATCGGCGGTTTGGCGGCATTGTACTACGTGATGACGGCATCGGCTGCCGCAGGAGGAGAAGCAGGCCTGGTTCAATCCGTAACCGCCGGAAGAAAGCTGATGTTCGTGGCGGGCTGCCTGTGCTTTTACATCGGTTTTGGCGGGCCGCTTAACGTTCTCGGCCATTTGCTGTTCAGCGCCCATATGCTGCAGCAGTCCATTTTATATTTGCTTATGCCGCCTTTGATTTTGGCGGGCTTGCCGAGAAGCTTTTTTCAATATGCGAGAAAGATTCCCGTCTTAGGCCGGGTGTATGCCCTATTGACAAAGCCGGTTCCAGCGCTTCTTTTGTTCAATTTCTTCTTTTCCGTCTATCACTGGCCCCCGATTTTCGATTTGGCGATGTCCAATTTCGCGGTTCATAACGCAGCACATTTGATATTGCTGGTCACTGCCTTCTGCATGTGGACGCCGATTCTCAGTCCGCTGGAAGAGGGCGGGGAATTATCGGGCTTGAAGAAAATAGGCTTCATTTTCATGAACGGAATTTTGCTTACGCCGGCCTGCGCCTGCATCATTTTCGCATCTTCCACGCTTTATAAGGTCTATACGGAAGGACCGCACATTTTGTGTACGCCTTTTTACTTTTCCGAGGTGGATGTGCCGCGTCTTGCGGGATTTCTTTCACCGTACGAGGATCAGCAGCTTGGCGGGGTTATTATGAAAATCATGCAGGAAATCATTTACGGAGTTACGCTCGCTCTCGTCTTTTTTGGCTGGTACCGCAAGGAGAAGAGGGAAGAACCGGACGATGACGTCCAATTTCGGCCTTCCGAGGCTTAAGAAAGGACAAGCAGAATGTCGTATAAACAAATCAAATGGCTGATCCTGATCATTCCGACAGTGACGCTGGCAGTGTGGGAGTACACCAGACACCATTGGTTTCTTGAATACATCTCGATGGAGCTTGGAAATTGGCTTGCGCCCCTTATCGAGTTCGGAGTGAGCATCACTTTTCTGTTGAAGCTGTTTTCCATGCTTGAGAAGACTCAGGAGGAGCTGAACCGGGAACGGTCCCGCCAAGCGGCTGCAAAAGAACGGGAAAAAATCGCCAGAGAGCTTCATGACGGCATCGCCCAGTCGCTGTTTTTAATGTCGGTGAAGATGGATCAACTGGATCGCCAGGACGGAGGATTGACGGACAAAGCGAAGAGCCTGCGCAAAACCGCCCACCAGGTCAATGAATACGTCCGCCAGGCAATCGCGAATTTGCGTCACCCGACAGATCCGGACGCCTTGCCTTGGCAGCAGTATTTGGAAAATATGGTCAAGGATTTTGTGCAGGAATCGGGAATTGCCGCCACATGGGAATGGGAGCTTGCCGAGGACCGGCTGTCGGTGAAGGAAAAGGTCGAGCTGTACGCTTCTATCCGGGAAGCGCTGCTGAATGTGCGCAAGCATGCCCAAGCGCGCCATGTCGCGATCGTCAGTAAAGTGGAGAACGGGGGAGGCTGGGTATGCTATGTGTCGGACGACGGTCTTGGGCTGGCCGAAGATCCGTTTCAGCATCGCGACCGGTACGGCTTGAAAATTATGAAAGAGCGGGCTTTTGAAATGGGCTGGAAGCTGGCGATTCACAGCGGGCAAGGGACAACGCGAGTGGAAATCAGGAAGGAGGCTTCTTAAATGATACAGCCGTTTCGGGTCGTCATTGTCGACGATCATCATCATGCGAGAGAGGGTATGAGGGACATCTTGGAAATGGACCCTTCTTTTGAAATTGTCGCCGAAGGGCGAAATGGCATGGAAGCGATCCGCTTGACGGAGGAATGGATGCCGGATTTGCTGCTCATGGACATCAACATGCCGCAGATGGACGGGCTTGATGCGGCCAAGCTGATCAAAGGCAAGTTTCCTTATGTCAAAATCGTGATGGTGACGGTATCCGACGACATTACGCATCTGTTCGAGGCGCTGAAAAAAGGGGCGCAAGGCTATTTGCTGAAAAATCTCAGCCCGAACGCTTGGCACGAATATTTGAAAGCTGTGGCTGTGGACGAGGCGCCGATGTCAAGGGAGCTGGCGCTGCGTTTGCTGAGGGAGTTTTCTCCGAAAGAGAAGCCGGGGCCGCAGAACCATTCGCTTACGGCAAGAGAGCAAGAAATTCTCGAATGGGTGGCCAGCGGCCGCTCCAACCGGGAAATTTCCGAAGCGCTCGGCATCTCGGAGCATACGGTGAAAAACCATTTGAAAAACATTATGCAAAAGCTCCAGATGGACAACAGGGTACAGTTGACCCGTTATGTGTTCGAGCAGGGCTGGATGGCGAATAAATAAGAGCGGAGGGCGATGAGCATGAGCAAAAAAACCATATCAACGGCAGCGGGAATCATCGCAGTCGGAGCGCTGATTGCTTTGTCAGGGTGCGGTTCAAACGCCGGTCACGAGAACCACGGGAACCGGGAGCCGGCGGGCGCATCTTCCGCGACTCCCGCCTCAGGCACGGCGAATGCGGAAGCTGTTTACAAAAGCAACTGCATGTCCTGTCATGGCGGCAATCTGGAAGGCAAGATCGGCCCCGGATTGCAAAAGGTCGGGGACAAGCTGAGCAAGGAGCAGATCGCCGCCAAAATTCAAGACGGCGGAGGAGGCATGCCGACTTTCAAGTCCAAGCTAAAGGATGAGGACGTTCAGACGTTGGCGGGCTGGTTGGCCGACAAGAAATAGTCCGCCTGCGGCTCTCGGCCTCGGTCCCGGGCTGGCGGAAGCGCCGGCCGGTTACTGAATATCATCCATCCGGTAGCCGATCCCCCAGACCGTTCGAATCATGGAAGCGGCTTCCGGCGAAGCGGTTTGCAGCTTCTCGCGTATCCGCTTGATATGCGTATCGACCGTCCGGCGGTCGCCGCCGGTTTCATAGTTCCAGACCTCTTTGAACAAAGCCTCGCGCGTAAACGTT
Organism: Paenibacillus sp. sgz302164; assembly: GCF_056120505.1. NCBI lineage: Bacteria > Bacillati > Bacillota > Bacilli > Caryophanales > Paenibacillaceae > Paenibacillus > Paenibacillus sp. sgz302164. The sequence continues at coordinate 53,726 of NZ_JBVYOL010000021.1, forward strand.
TTTCCGATATGCAGCGAGAAGTGGCGCAGCAGCTCGTATTCCTTCAAAGTAAGCAGGATTTGCCGGTCTTTGGAGAGTACGCGACGGGATTTGTGATCGATAACCAGGTGCTTGAACACGATTTGATCGCTGATGCTCGACCCCCCGGACCAGAAGATGCCGGGATTGGAGCGTTTGAGAATGGCCCGAATGCGCAGGGATAGCTCGCGGGGGCTGAAGGGCTTGGTCATGTAATCGTCAATACCTGCCTCGAAGCCGAGCAAACGGTCGGTTTCCTCATGTTTGCCTGTCAGAAGAATGACAGGCGTTTTTTTGATCTCTTTAATGATGCGGCAGGCGTCCAGTCCGCTCAGGGCAGGCATCATCCAATCCATGATAATGATATCGTAATGGGTACTCGTCGCTTTCATGACGGCCTGTTCCCCGTCGTCAGCCTCTTCGATCAGCGCTCCGTCGCGTTCCAGATACATGCGGATCAGGTTGCGCATGCGCTTCTCGTCGTCTGCAATCAGTAATTTGTACGCTTGATTCATCGCTATCACCTCGTGTTGATCCATTGTATCCCGAAGGCTTCGGTTCGGCATGACTCTAAGGAGTTATTTGCTCGGCCAAATATTGAACAATGCGTGTAGCCTTTGTGAACAGTTTTTTTCAGCGCTGTAAATTGACTCTTTCTAGTCATGAAGAAAACCTGCAAAAGTACAGTTTTTGCCCGATGGAAACGCTGGCTACGGCATATTCCTGCAATTGTGCAGGCTTTTCGCCGCGAACATGGGCTCTGACTCGTTTTAGCCGAAAATTCCTGCACAATCGCAGGCTTTTCGCTCAAACGAACCATTTCTTTAGAAAAAGACTGCACTTTTGCAGGCATTCCCTGTTTAGCCCCCTACCAAGCTGCCAAGTGTTTCCCTCTTCTACGTGGTTCATCGATCAGACTCCCAGATGTCTGCACAACTGCATAAAATCCGTCATTTCGCATACATATCCTTCGACGGAGTATATCGGACAAACTTCGGCCGCAAGCAAAAAGTCCGGCATGGAGGGGACAAGAATGAATCTGGATTCGACTCTGCAGAAGATTCATTTGGAGATTCAAGGAATGACCTGTGCAGCCTGTTCGGCGCGCATCGAGAAGGCAGTGGGCAAAATAGAGGGCGTGCGGGAGATAGCGGTCAACTTGCCGCTGGGACGCGCTGCAGTGGTCGTTGAATCCGATGCGGTGCTGAACGCCCGAATTCTCGAGCGAATCGGGCAGTTGGGTTATACAGCCAAAAAGCTTGAGGAGAGGAGTAAACGCGAGGAAGACTTATCCGGTCTCGGAATAAGGCTCATTGTGTCCGTTCTGCTGACGCTTCCGCTTCTGTGGGCCATGGTCCGCCATTATACGTTTACTTCCGGAATTTGGATCCCCGAACTGTTCCTCCAACCGTGGTTTCAGTGGGCTTTGGTTACGCCCGTCCAATTTGTTATCGGCGCTCCCTTTTATTTCAATGCCTTTAAAGCTTTGAAAAGCAAAAGCGCAAATATGGATGTGCTAGTGGTTCTCAGTACGACCAGCGCATATTTATACAGTCATTACATGACGATGCGTATGATACGTTTTGGAGAGTCGAGCCCTCATGCGGTGTATTTCGAGACGAGCGCGATGATTATTACGGCGGTGCTTCTAGGCAAATGGCTGGAGAACTCCGCCAAAAAAAAGAGTTTGAAAGCGATTCGCGAGCTGCGCCGGCTGCAGCCGGAGACAGCGACCGTAATCCGCAGCGGGAACAAGGAGGCCGTCTCTTTGGACAGCATAGAAGCCGGAGAAACGCTGATAATTTTTCCCGGAGAAACGATTCCCGTCGACGGGGAAGTGCTGGAAGGACGAACTGCGGTGGACGAATCTTTTATCACAGGGGAGTCCGTGCCGGCGGAGAAACGGCGGCAGGACCGTTTAGTCGGCGGTTCGCGCAATCTTGACGGCGCGATAACTATGAAGGCGACGGCTGTCGGAACCGAAACGGCATTGGCCAAATTGATCCGCTTGATGGAGGACGCCCAAGCTTCAAAAGCGGACATTCAGCGCTATGCGGACCGTATCGCATCGGTTTTTGTCCCCGCGGTGCTGGCCCTTGCGCTGTTCACGTTTTGTATTTGGGCGTCGTGGCTTACACCCGGCGAGTTCGGGAGCAGCTTGTTTAAAGCGATAGCGGTGCTCGTCATCGCTTGTCCTTGCTCGCTCGGGCTTGCGACGCCGACGGCCATCGTAGCCGGTACGGGCCGAGCCATTCAGGCCGGGGTATTGTTTAAGGAGGGCAAGTACGTCGAACTGCTCCAGCAAATAAATATCGTATTGCTCGATAAAACGGGGACCGTCACTTACGGATCTCCCAGGGTTACGGATTTCATTACGGATAGCGGTCAGGAGCATCGTCTTCTGCGGTTGCTCGCGGCTGCCGAGAAACGTTCGGAACACCCTTTTGCCAAAGCGGTCGTGCGGGAAGCTGTCCGAAGAAGTCTGATCGTGAAGGAGCCGGAAGCATTTCAATCCGTTGCGGGGTTCGGCGTTATGGCTAAAGCGGAGCAGCGCAACATTCTTGTCGGTTCCAAAGCCTTCATGAACGAGCACGGGATTTCATTAACGAGCTATGCGGAAATATGCGATCGCTTGGAGAGGGAGGGCAAAACGGTTTTGCACGCAGCCGTCGACGGTTCACATGCGGGACTCATCGCTCTGCAGGATACGATGAAGCCTTCCTCGCCTCAGGCGATACGGCGGTTGAAAAAGCTGCGCACAGAGGTCGTGATGGTCACGGGCGATCAGCGCAGGACCGCCAATGTGATTGCCGCCCAGGCAGGCATCACCGCCGTATATGCGGAAATGCTGCCGCAGGACAAGGTGCAATTGGTAAAAACGCTCCAGCAGAAAGGGAAAAGGGTGGCGATGGTAGGCGATGGCATCAATGATGCCCCGGCATTAGCGGCGGCGGATATCGGTATTGCCGTCGGGACGGGAACGGAGGTTGCGAAGGAAGCGGCGGACGTAAATTTGCTGCATAGCGATCTGGGAGGTGTTGCGGATGCGATCATGATCAGCCGCAAAACGATGCGCACCATTCGTCAAAACCTCGCCTTTGCTTTGCTGTACAACGTCCTGGCGATTCCTTTGGCGTTTATGGGCTGGATGGCCCCATGGCTTGCGGGGACTGCTATGGCTCTTAGTTCGGTATCCGTCGTTGCCAATTCATTAAGGCTTCAAGGAACCGTACTCCCCGGCCGGCTTGAGTACAAAGTTTTAAAGTTTGGACATAATATTGAACTCAAATAGCTCGACTGAGCCATTACATATTTCAATCTGATTTCCTATGCTTGTGTTAGCAAGATTTCATCAAGGCTTGAACATAAACTTCGAAAGGATTGAACCCGAATGAAAAAACCTGTCACACTGGCGGCGATCGCACTTTGCATCGTTGCAGCGGTTGTCGTTATATTTGTCGAACTTCCCGGTAACGCGTCTTCGAATAGCTCGCCACAGGACATAGCTTCGCTGGAAGCGCAAGGATATCAGGTCGCTTCTGTCGATGTAACCGACGACGGTTTCGATACGGATCATATTGAGCTCAAAGCCGGAGTTCCGGCGAAGATCAATTTTAAAAAGGAAACGGGCTTCACCTGCATAAAAAGCGTTCAGTCCAAGGACCTGGACTTCGACATTTATTTAAACAAGGGAAACAATTTCGTAACCCTGGAGGATTTAAAGCCGGGAACGTACAAATTCAACTGCGGCATGTATATGTATTATGGAACAATTACCGTTCAATAATGCCGATCCGAAATGAAATTTTTCATCCGGCACAGACGGGACTTTGAGCATGAGGCGCAACTGTTCATTTTTTGTAACAATTTGTACGCGGGAATAGCCCGATAGAGTCATGTCCGTTCGAAGGACCGTGAGGTAACATGAAGTCTGGAGAAAATGTTCACATCCGGATATTTATGGGGGTTATTTTAATATTGTACACAGGCAGAGTACTCAAATTTTCACTATTTTTATGCATGTTGATCCTAATTGCCGCCTGTTCGGACACTTCAAACTCCGCAGGCAAACAAACCGGTTCGCAAGTGAAGCAATTGACATTCCTCTTCAACTTTTCAAGCCAGACCATCGATCCGCACCTCGATTACACGCCGCTGCGGGCAGGAGTCGCCGAAACGCTCGTCAAGCTGGGCGAAGACTTGAACATTCAGCCTTGGCTGGCCAAAGAGTGGAGCAGTCCTGACGGGCAGCATTGGACATTCGCGATCAGGGACGGCGTTACGTTCCAAAACGGCAGCAAATTGGATGCCGAAGCAGTCAAAAAATCGATTCAACGGGCGATGGAGCTTAATCCCGGAGTCAAACAAGTTTTGAAAATCCAATCCATGGAAGCCAAAGGGCAAACTTTGCAAGTCATTACCGAAAAGCCGTTTCCGCAATTTCCGTCCGAGCTCGTTCATCCCAACACGGCGATTGTTGACGTATCCGCGCAAGAGCCGGATAAAAAGCCTATAGGTACGGGGCCTTTTCAAGCGGCTTCGTTCGTTGCCGGAAGCTCGCTCCAATTGGAGCGATACGACGGATACTGGGATGGGGCGGCCAAGCTCGACCGCGCCAGTTTTAATTTTAATGAAGACGCGAACGCCCGATTGTCTGCGTTGATGACCGGGGATGCCGATATTGTATATCGTCCGCCGGTAGAAAGCATGGACAAGATGAAGCAGAACCCGGCGCTCCATATGGATTCCGTCGAAAGCTTGCGAACGCATGAGCTTATTTTCAATACGAACCGCACCGATTTTCAAAACAGCAGCGTCCGGAAGGCGTTCGATGCGCTAGTTAATCGGGAGGAGTTGAAGAACGTCATTATGGGCGGGCAAGCGACCGTTGCGCAGGGGCCTTTTTTGCCGCAATTCCCGTTCGTCCCTTCGTATGAGTCGAAGAATACGGGCCTGGATGCAGCCAGAAAATGGTTCAAGGATGCCGGTTATCAGGTCGAACAAGGCAAAGTCAGCGGCAAGGACGGCAAGCCTTTGACCTTGAAGCTTGTAACCTACGCCTCCCGGGCGGAATTTCCGCTGCTTGCCCAAGTGCTCCAATCGCAAGCCAAAGAGCTTGGCATCACGATAACTATCGATCAGGTCGATAAATACGAGAACTATTTGCTGACCGGCAACAACTGGGATTTGGGCACGTATAGCCCCTTGATTGCCCCGCGCGGCGATGCCAGTTACTTTTTAAATGTAGCTTTTAAGCCCGGCGGCTCGCTGAACTTCGGTAAAATCAACGATAAAGAGCTGAACGCCACGATCGAAGAGCTGGATCAAACGGTAGATGCCGCGAAGCGCAACGAGCTGATCAGACAGGCGCTGGCGAGAATCGATAAGGAAACGTACTATTCTTACCTCGTTCATCCGAATACGATCGTTGTTTATAACGATAAGGTGAAAAATTGGGTGACGAGCAAAAGCGAGTACTACATGCTGACGAATCAGCTGGATGTGGAAACGAAATGAAAGTTGTATGGAAAAGAAGCATAGAACTTGTCCTGTTTATTTTTCTGCTCTCGTTAATCAGCTTCGCCTTTATCAAGCTGGCGCCCGGAGACGCGGTCAGGGAAATGCTCAGATCGGACGACGTAGCACTGACGGCTGTGGAAATTGAACGGCAAAAAGAGATGATGGGCTTGGACCGTTCTGTTCTTGTTCAATACGGCAGCTGGCTCTCCCATTTTGTCCGATTGGATTTGGGCGTCTCGTATATGACGAACCGACCGGTAAGTGAAGAGCTGCTGAGCAAAATGCCCGCAACATTGCTGTTGACCTGCACCTCTTTGGCCATCCTGTTGATCATTGCATTGCCGCTCGGAACTTTGTCGGCCTTATATCCCGGCCGGTTTATAGATCGCGCAAGCCGTTTTATCGCCGTGATCGGCACCTCCATCCCTAGCTTTTGGCTAGGGCTTCTTTTTATAGAGGGGCTGTCGGTGCGGGCCAAGCTGCTGCCTTCCATGGGAGCCGGGAGCGCGGCACATCTGGTTTTGCCTTCGCTGACGCTGGGTTTGACCATGGCGGCGGTCTACGTTCGGCTCATTCGTTCGAGCCTTATCGAAAGTCTGGGCCAAGACTTTATCCGGGGAGCGCGGGCCAGAGGCATTGCCAAGGGCAAAATTTTGCTTTATCACGCTTTTCGGTACGCCCTTGCGCCCGTTGTCACGATGTTCGGGGTGAGTGTGAGCAGCTTGCTTGGCGGTACGGTTGTCATTGAAACGCTGTTCGCTTATCCGGGCATGGGCAAATTCATCGTGGATGCGATCCGCAGCAGAGATTACCCGGTTATACAGGGATATATGGTCTGTATGGGCGTGGTCGTGACGTTCATGCACATCCTCGTCGATTTGGCCAACCATTGTCTGAACCCGGAAATTCGCTTGAAAGGGGAGAGACGATGAGAAAATTAGGCGAACATCCCCCTACGCGGGCGGGCAAGCTCGGCTTTGCCGCTTTATTCGCGGCTGCAGCGGTTCTGTTCTGCTCGTATTTCTTCATTCCGCACGATCCGTACTCGGTCAATCTTCCCGCACGGCTGCTGCCGCCGAGTTTGGAGCATTGGCTCGGAACGGACGGTCTTGGCAGGGACGTATTCTCGCGACTGCTCGTCGGAGGGCGGAATACGGTCGGCACAAGCCTGATCGTTCTCGCTGCGGCGCTTGCCGTCGGCATTCCTGCCGGATTGGTGTCCGGGTATGCGGGCGGCCTGACGGACCGTTTATTTATGCGCGTGTCCGATTCGTTTCTAGCGTTTCCCGATTATATGATCGCCATTGTCTTAAGCGGACTGCTGGGTCCGGGTATTCTGAAGCTTATGTTCGCCATCGCCGCAGTCAAATGGATTGCCTACGCCCGAATCGTTCGAAACAGCGTTATTTCCGAAAAGCATAAGGATTATGTCGCCGCCGCCCGGTTAAACGGCTTGAGCCCGTTTCGGATTGCTGTGAAGCATTTGCTTCCCCATGCGGTCATTCATGTCATTGTCATTGCATCGCTGGATATCGGCAAAATCATTCTCATGATCGCATCGCTTTCCTATATCGGGCTCGGCGTTCAGCCGCCTGCACCGGAATGGGGGGCGATGCTGAACGAAGGACGCGCGTATTTTCATAACGCTCCGCACTTGATGCTCGTGCCGGGGCTGGCTATCATGCTGTTTGTTCTGCTCTCCAATGCTGGCGGGGACTGGATTCGCGGCAGGTTCGATATCAGACGCAGAGGGGAATGAAGGCGAATGACGGTTTTGAACATAAGCGGCTTGAATTTGCGCGCGGGGCGGAGGCCAATTGTCCGCGATCTGGACCTGTCTGTCGGAGCACAGGAGTGGGTTGCTTTAATCGGTGAAAGCGGCAGCGGTAAAACGTTGACCGGTTTATGCGCGGGGGGCCTGCTTCCGGACGCCGTCACGGTGGAATCCGGCAGCATTTGGATCGGCGGACAAGCTTTGGCGGAGCTTTCGGAGAAGCAGGCAAGCCGACTGCGCGGGAAGGAAATCGCGTATATTTTTCAGGACTATACGGGCATGTTCAGCCCTTTTATCCCATTAGGCAAACAGCTGGATGAAACGCTGCAAACACACTTTTCGCTGGGGCGCAAGGAGCGCAGGGAACGAATTTTGCGCATCCTGGACGAAGTTCATTTGCCTGCAAAACAAGTATACGACAGCTATCCGTTCCAATTAAGCGGCGGCCAACTGCAGCGGGTATCTATTTCGGCGGCGATGATGCTTCAGCCCAAACTGCTTATAGCCGATGAACCGACCACTGCGCTGGATAGAGTCACCGGAGAGGAAATACTCGGCTTGATGGCCGGATTAAAAGAGAGGACAGGCTGCTCCATTCTGTTCATTACCCATGATCTGAGGCATGTTAGGCGTTATGCGGATAAAATAGTCGTGGTGAAAAGCGGCTGCATGGTGGAGTCGGGCGATGCCGCGGCTGTGCTGCAGGAACCTTCGCATCCATACACGAAACAGCTTTTTGCCGCTGCACCCGTCTTGCAGCAAACGGCCTGTTCGGCTGTGGAGCGGGAAAGCGGCGCTGTTGCTGTTGCGGACACCGGCGATCTTCTTGCCGTGCGCGACATTACCAAAACGTATCCCAAAGGAGTTAGGGCGCTGCAGGGAGTGTCGCTTACGGTCAGACCCGGCGAGTGCTTGGGGCTTGTGGGGGAAAGCGGCAGCGGCAAAACTACGTTAGCCCGGTGTTTATTGCTGATGGAAAAACCGGATGCCGGGGAAATATGGTTTCAGCATATGCGGCTTGACAAGCGGAGCGGCGGCGGGCATAAAGCTATCGGCGGCCGTGTTCAAGCCGTGTTTCAAAATCCTTCCTCCGCTTTGAACCCGCGGCTGACCGTGCTGGATTCGCTTATGGAGCCGCTGGATGTATTCAAGGACAAAATGCCCGCGTTTCTTGGGGATTTAAGAAACAACCGCAGCCAAGCGGCAAAATTGCTGCTGGAACTGGTGGGGCTTCCGGCCGATGCGCTGCACCGGTATCCTCATGAGCTGAGCGGCGGCCAGAAGCAGCGGGTTTCCATCGCCAGAGCAATCAGCATCGAGCCCTCTTTCATTATTCTCGATGAGCCGACGTCTAGCCTGGATACGCTCGCTCAAGCGCAGATTCTCAAGCTGTTAAAGGGGCTGCAGGAGCAGCTAGGTTTTTCCTGTTTGTTCATCTCGCACGATTTGGCCGCCGTACATTTCATGTCCAGTCGGATCATGGTCATGCAAAACGGACGGGTGATCGATGAGTGCGGCAGAGACAGCTTAGTTGCTCCGGATCGACATGAATATACGAAACGTCTGTTAAGACTGTGAGATTTCGTAGATGTCTAAGCGGACGAGGGAATTAGCGGCACGGGAACCAAACATCGGACTGATTTTAACCGAATGATTCAAGATGCGAGGGATGGCAAGATCGACCTCATATTGGTCAAATCGATATCGAGATTTTCGAGAAACACATTAGATTTGCTCAAGTATGTTCGCGAACTGAAGAGTTTAGGCGTAGCTGTCCTATTTGAAAAAGAGAATATTAACACTCGAATCCTCTGGAGAAGTATTCCTGACGATCTTCAGTTCCATTGCACAGGACGAAAGTAGGAACATTTCAGAAAATTCACGTTGGGGCATTCTGAAGGGATTCCAGAACGGCAAAGTAATATGTAACACCACTCGCTTCCTTGGCTACGATAAGGATGAACACGGCGAACTGGTCATTAACGAAAAAGAAGCCGAAATTGTACGCCGGATATACGAGGAGTATTTGGAAGGCAAAAGTTATGAAGCTATCGCCAAAGGCTTGATGCGAGACAAAATCAAAACAGTCACCGGCGGCGATAAATGGTGGGATTCTTTAATCACGATTATCCTGACCAATGAAAAATATTACGGAGCCTTGCTTCAGCAGAAAACAGTCACAGTTGATTTTCTCACCCATAAGCGCATCAAAAATCACGGACAAGAACAGCAATATCTCATTGAAGATAACCATGAGCCAATTATCTCCAAGGAAATGTTCGAAGCGGTGCGGAAAGAAAAAGAGCGCCGCGCTATGCTGAAGGGCAATACAATGAGCAAACGTAAAAAATACTCCAGCAAATATGCACTGAGCAGCAAAGTGTTCTGCGGATGCTGCGGAGCCAACTTTAAACGCCGAACATGGAACAGCAACAACGCATACAAAAAAGTCGTATGGCAATGCAGAACTTATGTCAATGAAGGTAAAGAAGCATGTGCTGCAGGATGCATTTGTGCGACTGTTTAACCGAATGCATGAAAATAAAGATGGATTTATCCGAACGCTTAAGGCGAATATTGAAACAATTTTGTCTAAGCGATTAGGCCATGAACCGATAAACGAGATTGATAAGCAAATGGAGCAATTGAAAACCGACCTCAAGGGATTGGTAAATTTGAAGCTTCGGGATCAGATTGACGAGACGGTGTACAATGAAGAAAACGCTCGGATATCCCAAGAGTTGGATACACTTCGTCAGAAGAAAGCTCTCCTTGAGAAAGACAACGATCAAAAAGCCCAAGTTACACAACGTGTTCATGAAATCATACAAGTAATGAATGCGCGGCAGGATTTATTAGAACAATTTGACGATGACCTATTCCATACGCTGGTTGAGAAGATCACCCTTCTCTCGCCAGCGCATTTTGTTTTCACCCTAAAAAGTGGATTAGAGATTGAGGAAATCATCGAGTAACCTAAAGTCTCAAGTAACCAACAGCGTCAGATGGCATGGGTCGATTCCATGCTGTTTGCTCGTTAAAATTCCAAACGATTCTTGCTCAGATACAGATTTATTTCCTTCATCATCCCCATGCCATCCTTAACCCCTCTCAAATAAAGCCATTCCTTTTCAGCCGATTGCTGATATTGAATAACCTCCTCCCACTCAAGCACAATCACCAAAGCAGATTCATCCACTTGGCTTTTCAAACTCGTTAGCAATTTTGAAGACTTTTCGATTAATGGGACAATGTGCTCCTGCTGCTCCACCATGAGCGATACATCATCAAACCTCTGACGTAACCCCTTAACAACCCATTCCGGCCAATCTTCCATGTGCCTCTCCCCTTCCCTTCTTCGAGTGTGTGTATGTTAACTCTGATGGGACGGGATGGCAAGTTCATTTTAATTCGATACTAAAGCATTTTTTTCGTTGGATTTGATGGTATAATGTACCAAATGGGTGCTATAGGGTTGTTATAATTTAGGTCATTTATTATTTCTGATTAGAGATATGTAACAGTAACAATCAATATTTCAAAGAGAGTGATCCATAATGAATTTGATTCGCTTTTTAATTATTTCTATAATATTCTGGCTATTTGGATATTGGGCTATTTCATGGATTGCCTATACTCTGAAACTTGAATTGCTAAGAACCATCCTAGAAGTACTAGTCCTGCCTGTGATCATGGCAGTAACCTGTTATAACTTCTCTCTTGAGAAAAGACTTTATAATTACGCTCCCTACTTTATTATGTTCATACTAGTGGCTTATTTAGGTCAGTTTAAAAGTTATAAATTTTTTGATCAATTATTGCTTGGTAATAATATCAATGACCCTGAAGATATTCTCTGGGCAAGTTCTATTTTTCAGTATAATTTAGTTTTTTTTATTTTATTAGCTAGTATCGCTCAGATCTCTTTATTTAGAGAATACCGAAATTCAAAAATTTAATGAAAGCACGAATTTATCGACAGGGGGATGATAAATGAAGATTAGGGTCAACAACAAGGAACGCCAAGTAATAATTGATAACTACTTTCAAATTGGTGGGGCTATTGTTCCGAAACAGGTTTGTGAAGAGTGTGGAAGTGCAATTATTTACTACGATAAGTACGATAATGAATTTTGTGCTAATTGTAATAAATGGCTGAAAGCCCCATGCGGTGATGCAACTTGTTATTACTGTAGCAATCGCCCTTTTAAGCCATTGCAAGTAAGAACATTAGCAGATAAGGAAAATGAGGATAAATAAAAGAGCAATTTTATGCGAGGTGAGTATAATGCAGAAAGCCTTAATTCTTTACGCTTCCACTGAAAAAAAGAATAACTTAAATGAACTTAACCAATTATTAAATGAGGGATGGAAAGTAATTAGTCAGAGTGCAATGGGTGGCGGTGGTGGAAACAGCTTTGTATTTTCTTTGGTGATTTTAGAAAAAGTGTAAATAACATAAAATATGGATTTTAAAACAGACCAATTCATAATTCATTACTCTAAAGTATAATCTTAATGTCGCCCATTATTTGTGAACTGCGAAAGGTGGAATGGTAGTGAGCAATTACTCTCTTAATATCAATTTCGATTCAGCAACCCTAAACAAAATCCAACAAGAAGGACTACAAATTATCATTGCCAAGCAAGCTACTAATAATGATCATTCTGTCTCATGGATTGCGTTTAACCCATTTGAGAAAAACACAGTTTCTTGGGAAGATAGTTATTCGATGCACACCTCAAACGTTTATAATCCTATTATCGAAAATCAACCTGATAATAACTTACCAGTTAACTTTCTGTCTAAAGATGTTGTTATAAATGGTCAATTGATATCTGGCAGTCCCTTCACAACTACAATGTTGACTACTTCCTTAGATGAGACAAATAATCACGATTTCTCGAAACTCGCCGTCTATTTAGGAAATATTAATGATTCAGGCACAGAAATGACTGAGCAATCTCATGTGTTAGATTTTAATGGTGATGCCAAAGAATACACTTTAGAATACGATCCAAAAAACAATGTTTTCATAACCAAGGATTAATTTGCTGTGTCCGATGAAGTCTGATCCATTGATACAAGGTTAAACGAAAATTCATGACTAACGAAGCAGAACACATGATTGAAGTTACTCAATCAACAGAAAAGGTAAACCACATAATTGTGGTTGTTTTTATAGTAAGATATGACTTGCTTTAGACCTTGCATTCGGAAGATTGCAATATGCTTAATAAAAGAGAAGTTTCATGTGATTTGTTTTGATTGAAAATAAATTGACACTTTCGATCTGTTCAAAAAGACTACGAAAAGTGATTTAAATAAAGGGTTTACATGGGGGAATATCATAGAGTGGTTAAATAAATGGTTTCCCTTAATCTTTATTTTAATCGTTTTTTATTGTGTGATGAGATTTTTGATTTACTATAAATTCAAAGATATGACAACGGCCACAGCTAATATGATTATTGTAATTGGCGTTCTTCTCATAGTGTACTTTTTTTCTTGTTATATCTGCTATTGTTGATGATGACGTTAGGAATTCAAAATGAGATTTAATATCGACTGAAGTTGACCGAAGTTGATAAAATTCGTCCTTCATGTGATGTGATGTATTTACATATCGAAATGGTATGAAAAGATAATTTCAACTGATTTAAGGAAGGATTAAAAGAATGAAACTTTATGTCGTTAGTGGTAGTTTTAGAGGATATGAATACTCTGAATCTTTGACAATACTTAGTGACGCAGAAGAGAGCTCGCAGTCATATGTAGCACGCGGTACTAAAATAGATAAATCAAGTTTAAATCAAATTTCATATGAAAAATCTGATGGCTCATACTATATGTATTTATCGAACGAAAGTGAAATTCAGTCAGCTAGAAGAAGAATAAAGCTCCAGTTTGAAAAGGATTTTAATGCAAAAATTAAGAATATTAATGAATACTCTTTAGACTCAGAAATTATAAATAGTAGGTTCTATTAATAAAACAACAATTTCAACAGAAATAATCGGAAATCATTTGAAGATAAAAATCATGTAATTGATAAGTATTTTGAGCTAGAATCAAAATGAGGAGTACGACTATGAATGACTTTTATAAGGCATTAACATATGTAAATGAAACTTTTTACGCACCTAATGGCATAACGATAAATTCCATTCGAGAAGAAACCCAAAATTCAGATTATGGAGCTGGGGTATTTCAGCTAAATTCTAAATCGGTTAGATTTAGAGTTGCAAAAATAACACCTACCAAGATAGGACAGTTTGTTGCTTTTTGGGAAAAAGATTTAGATAATAAAAACCAAGCATTTTCATACGAAACTGCTACTGATTTGTTGGTTATTAATTCCTTTGCGAATAATAATTTTGGACAATTCGTTTTTCCAAAAGAAGTAATTGTAAAACGAAAAATCCTTAAAACGGCTACTGTAAAAGGAAAAATGGCAATTAGAGTTTACCCTAGTTGGGAAACTCCCACTAGCAAGGAAGCAATTGCGACCCAAAAATGGCAACTACCCTATTTTGTAGCTGTAGATAATAAGAATAGCTTACAAATACAACAACTTTTAAAACTATATTCCAGCTAATTGGTTAACCATGCATTTTTAGAAGAGTTAAACGAAGTATGTGACATGTTAGACAATAAATCAAATATTTCATTTGGAAAGCTGCGGTGGTTTATTATCTGGTTTGTAGGAGTTCAGCGAATTTTTGATAGTAGAGTCTACTTATTTGAGACAGAAGCTGAAGCAAAAGAAGAATACGAAAAATTGTTTGTGGAAAGTTGTGAAAATGATGGAGATATTGAAACAAAGATTATGCATGGAATAATATCTGAAATAGCTTACATAAACAAAATCGATGAAATAATGCTATTATTGTAAACAGCTTGTTACTAGTCCTTCATTGGAAAGGAGATTTTAATGCCAGCGTATTTCTCAATTGAGGCAGTATTTCCATTCAAATCATTTAACGACAGTTTCGTCAAGGATATCTATTCGATATTATTTACAAAATTTCCTTATCTGTCTGGGTACTGGAATAGTCAGGATAATAGTTTAATTGAGATTACTGAATGGAATCAAAAATTACTTGGTGAGAAATTTATTTTAGGATACGAAGACCATGTTAGTAATAACTATAAACAAATATTAATGTATGATGACCGTTTTAGTGAGATTAGGTCATATTGGACATACGGCTATGAGGAAATTAAACTTTCAATAATTATTCCTGAATATGACATGTTAGACAATGAAGATTGCTCATCAAAGTTTAGGGAAGAGCAGTTGGAGCCTATGAAAGATTTATGCTCTTTTATTTGGGCGAGAAGTCCAGTTATGCATATACAATCTTGCTTAGAATTAGATTATGGTTCAATAAGTACAAAGGAAATGCAAAGTGGTGAACTTCCCTCGATACGCCCCATAAGCATTGTAGAGAATCATATGTATAGTAATTTTAAAGATAAGTTGCAACCAAGTATTGAATCAAATCAGATACAAAGGAATGGAATATTAATGATAAATAAGAAGTCTTTAATAAATATTTTGTAGTCCGACCCGAATGTTGGAGAAAACTCCTAGGAATCATTTCCTAGGATAATTCCAAGAATTTATATGAATTGCGGGAAAACATAGAGAGTTCAACAAAATAGATTGAAAGCTCATTATATCCCTTTCGCCGTCTCGGCGCATGTGGAGTGCTGTGTGTCGCTTGTGAGAACGCAGTGATTTAGAGCCACATTTTCCTATTATGATAAACTCAAGTGTATTGCCGCTTGAGTTTTTTCAATTTTTATGCCGGCCAAATATCGCCGAGCGCATTTTGCGGGAGTATTTGGACAGCCTGCCGATGCCGATTGGGCAATGCGACTAGCTTTGCTCCGCAGGCCGCCGGTCCGGATTCTGGCCGTTTTCTACGGCTGACGGCCAAAGCAGGTGGCCAACCGGTCCGGCTCTAGTGGCTCGAAGTGAAAGGAGTCTGAGCTTTCATCCGGCTCTTTTCGCATAAAATGAAGGAATATGTCGAATCGAGGAGAATTTAACGATGTGATGTTCAATTATTAACTGTAGGATACTTGGTGCGAATATGAAAATGGGACAGGAAACGGGAACGATGAGAAAACAATTGACGGTATTGATCTGCATGATCGGTGTGTTTACCGTTGTTACATTGCTATTCATCCATGAATGGCTAAATCCTGCTTTTCAGTATCCGGAAGCGCGAGGAGGGGAGTTGGACGCAAGACAATGGAATTTTGCAAAGCAAGGGATTATACCGTTGCGGGGAGAATGGGAGTTTTATGAGAACAAGCTGCTAACTCCCCAAGATTTTCATGCCCATGGAGAAACGCTGCAAGCGGAGCGCCGAATCGTTCGCGTTCCCGGAGGCTGGAAGGGTCTAGTTTCCTCCGGCAGCGGGTACGGCGCGGGTACATATCGTCTGCACATTAAGGTTGGCAATCCGGATTTTTATAGCCTTAGAGCCAAAAAGATTCGCATGTCCAGCCACGTATATATGGGGGGATCGGACCTCGGCGGCACCGGAATACCGGATTTGTCAGCAGATCGATTTGTACCTAGCAATCTGCCGTTTTTCGGTACGATCAAAGCGGATACCGCTACTATTGACATCATCATCCAAGTGGTTAGCTTCCGCTATCTGGAAGGCGGACTGGTGCAGGCGCCGGAATTTGGTTTAACAGCAGACGTAATGGGCAGACGCGACAATGCCCGTCTGGCGGACATGATTGTCATCACTACGATGCTTGTATTCGGGATTTATTTCGCAGGTATGTTCAAGCAATGGCGGGAGGAGCCCTATCTCGCATTTTTCAGTTTGTTCTGCTTGTCGTTAGGGTTATTTTTCAGCATCGACAACGAAATCGTCATGGCGACCTTGTTCCCAACGATTTCCTTTCTATTTTTGCAGAAAATGCTGTTTATCCTGCCCTACTTTTCGATCTTCACATTTGCCCTCTATGTCTACCTGTACCTGGACCATATAGAACGATTGGGATTTAAGTGGCTGTGCCGGATTTCTTATGGATATTTGGCCATATTGGTCGCGATTCCTAACGAATATTTGGTCGATATTCTTTGGTCGGGGATCGTCCTGCAAATCACCGCTTTCGCTTTCATTCTTTTCTGGATTTTCCGCTATCGGGATCGCGGGGTTCAAGTTTACTATATTTTGTTGGGCGTATTTTTCCTCATCATTA
The DNA here is from genome assembly GCF_056120505.1 of Paenibacillus sp. sgz302164. Lineage (NCBI taxonomy): Bacteria > Bacillati > Bacillota > Bacilli > Caryophanales > Paenibacillaceae > Paenibacillus > Paenibacillus sp. sgz302164. The sequence continues at coordinate 70,273 of NZ_JBVYOL010000021.1, forward strand.
GTTGGATTTATGCCCAAACACGCTATCAGTTGGCGTTGGACAACCCGTATTATATGATCGTAACGCCGTTGCTTCTCGTTCTATCGCAATCGTTCCTCATGTCGGACCGGGTTCGTGAGGCGTTCATGCGGAACGAGCGATTGGCCGAGCAACTGATCGTGTACGATCGCCAAAAAGATGAATTTCTCCTCCATACGTCCCACGAGTTCAAGACGCCGCTGCACGGCATTATCAATCTGGCGCAGGTGGTCATCGACCAGAGTGGCGTAGAATTAGCGCAGCGGCAGCGTGAGAATCTGGATTTCATCATTGCCCAGGCGACCGGCTTGTCTACGCTGGTCAACGATATTATCGATTTTCAGAGTTTGCAGCGCCGAAGCCTGACATTCCATAACCGGATTTTCGATGTCAGCGGCACAGTTCAGGCTACTCTGGAAGCGTTGAACTATTTGCGCAGGAACGAACAGGTGAGGCTGGTCAATCAGGTGCAGCCGGGAACCTATTATCTGTTTACAGACGAAAACCGCCTGAACCAAATACTCGTGAATCTGGTCGGCAATGCGCTGAAATTTACGGAACGGGGAAGCGTGGCGGTGGCCGCAGAATCGCGAGAAGGCTGGCTTCGTCTGACTTTTGCGGATACCGGTGCCGGGATGAACGCGGAGCGGCGGCAGCGGCTTTTTACAGACGATCTGATGGGCGGCGGTGGGGAACCAACGGATTCGGCGTATCACTCTTCCGGTCTGGGTTTGAAAATATCAAAGGCGCTTGCGGTGCAAATGGGTGGCGATCTGGAGCTGCAATGGTCGGAGCCGGAGCGGGGTTCGGTGTTCGAGCTGCGGCTGCCGGAGGCAACGGCTGCGCAGAAGGAACGGGAGCCCGGCCAGGGAGAGGCCGCGGCCGATCTGGAGCTGCAACCGCTACCCGGAGCGGGCACGCCGACGGTGGAAGACCCCTCGCTGCGTGCGGCGGAGCGGTCCGGCGAGGTGAAGATTCTGCTCGTCGATGACGATGCCTCCAACATTAAGGTGCTGCGGGAGCTGCTTGCACCAAGCCGTTATGAAGTTCTCGCGGCCTACAACGGAGCGGACGCGCTCAGGCTGATTGAGCAGCGCCAAGGCGATTTGTCGCTTGTCCTTCTCGACGTGATGATGCCTGAGATGTCAGGGTATGAAGTGTGCAGACGCATTCGGGACGAGCATCCGATCTACAAGCTGCCGGTTCTTCTCTTGACGGTGCGCAATTCGCCTGCCGATATTGCCGCGGGCTTTGAAGCGGGAGCCAATGACTTTCTGGTGAAGCCGTTCGACGGCAGAGAGTTAATGACGCGGGTGAAGACGTTGCTTCAGCTCAAGGAAGCGGTTCAGCATGCCGTTCAAGTGGAAACCCTCTTCTTGCAATCGCAGATCAAACCGCATTTTATTTATAATGCTTTAAGCGGCATTATATCATTGTGTTACAGCGACGGAGCGCGGGCGGGCAAGCTGTTGGGCGAATTCAGCAATTATTTGCGGCTCAGCTTCGATCTTGACCCTCATCATGCCAAAGTCAGCCTGAATCGAGAGCTTTCCCTAGTGAAATCTTATGTCGAACTGGAACAGGCGCGTTTCGGCGAACGGTTGAAGGTGGATTGGGACACGGACGCTTCCAGGGAGACGCTGATTCCCGCGCTGATCATTCAGCCGCTCGTCGAAAACGCGATCCGCCACGGTTTGATGAAGCGCATATCGGGAGGTACGGTCCTCATTCAAACGATTGCGGAGCAGCAGGGATTGCGAATTGTGGTTCAAGACGATGGAGTCGGCATGTCCGCGGAACAACGGGAAACGATCCTGTCGCCGGATCGATCGGGCGGCGGAGGCATTGGTCTTATCAACGTGCATAAACGGCTCATGAACGAATACGGACAAGGCCTGCAATTCGAGAGTGTTCAAGGGAAAGGCACGAAAGTGACGATCTCGATTCCTTCTCGTAAGCAACCAGACCGACCAAGCGGGTGAATGGGGAAATGAGAGCTATCGTCGTAGACGACGAACGATTAATTGCAGAGCATATTGACAGGCTTCTTACTGACGCGGGGATCGAAGTTTTGGGCTGCTTCACGAATCCTTATGAAGCGTTGGAGATGACGAAGGCGTTGCGGCCTGATGTGCTGTTCCTAGATATCGAAATGCCGGAGATGAGCGGACTGGATATCGCGGAGAAAGTATATTCGGACAACCTTGATTCGGAAGTCGTCTTTATTACCGCCTACAACCAATATGCCATCGATGCTTTTCGGGTGAACGCGCTCGATTATTTGCTGAAGCCGGTTATGGAGGAAGATTTGAACCGCTCGCTGGAGCGGATCAGGAAGAGACGAAAAGTGCGCGTGGAGACTCAGGGAAAGACCGGTAGCCCGCAAGTGGCAGTCTCTCTTTTTGGCAAGTTTTCCGTCTATCTCGGCGATAATCCGGAACCGGTTCGCTGGGTGACGTCCAAATGCGCGGAGCTATTCGCTTACATGCTCCTGCAGCAAGGTGATAAGGAAGTAAGCAAATGGCAGTTGTTCGAGGCGCTCTGGAACGAGAAAAACATGGAAAAGGCGGACATTAATCTGCGAAGTACCGTCAGCAGGGTCAACAAGACGCTGAGGGAGCTCCATGCAGGCATGGCGCTCGTCTCCGTCAGAAACGGGTATCGGCTGACAATGTCCGATGATGCGCTCATTGTCGATGCCGATTCATTGGAGCGCTTCGTGCTCGATTCCGTCGAGATCGGCCCGGAAAACCTGAATCGCGTCGAGCAGCTCGTCTATCGCTGCAATCCTCCGGTTCTGCAAGAGTTCAGCGGCGATTGGTGCGAGTCTTACCGGAACCGATATCGTCAGTATTTCCTTCATCTTGGAGTAAAGTTGCTCTCTTATTATGAGAGCGTGGAGACGGAACCTCTCAAAACGTTGCGCCTGGCGGAGATGTTGGTTGGCCATGATCCTTATAACGATTCGCTTAGGGCAGCGGCGATGAAACTCCATTATCAACTAGGAGGTCAGAAGCGGGCGGCTGCTTATTATGAAGCGTATGCCAAGCTTTTGAAGACGGAGTTGGGTGCGAAGCCGGGCGATGCGCTTGCCGCTTTGTTTTGTAAATTGACCGATTGAAATACATAAATGGAATAGACGCGCTAAAAGGAACCTGTGGTCCATACGGATCGGGTTCCTTTTCTTTTTGCAACAATTTTGCAACATCGCACGAGCTATGATGTCGTATGCGATAATATTTTGTCGAAGAATTCAAAGAAGGGTGGATCTCGAAAATGATTCAAAGAACGATGAAACGTTGGATAGCTATTGTCATGGTATTATTATTAATTGCGGCCAATCTTCCTCAGAATGCTTATGCAGATTCTCTTGACGAGTGGAATATCCGGAATCCGTTGCCCACGGGTAATGTTCTATATGGCGTCACCTACGGAAACGGTACGTATGTGGCGGTAGGGGCCGATGGAACGATTGTAGCCTCCAGCGACGGAGCGGACTGGACGAGCCGAACGAGCGGCACTTCGAGTCATCTATTGGGCGTCACCTACGGAAACGGGACGTATGTGGCGGTGGGGACCAGTGGAACGATTGTGACCTCCGGCGATGGAGCGAACTGGACGAGCCGAACAAGCGGCACTACTTATGCTCTAAATGGCGTTACCTTCGTAAACGGCAAGTATGTGGCAGTGGGGGAAAGTGGAACGATTGTAATTTCCATTGACGGAGTGAGCTGGACGAGCCTAACGAACGACCATCGGGATAATCTATTTGGCGTTACCTACGGAAACGGAACGTATGTGGCGGTGGGTGCACTTGGAGTGACTGTAACCTCCAGCGACGAAGCGAGCTGGACGAGCCAATCGGGCGACACTACGGATTATCTATTTGGCGTCACTTACTCAAATGGGACGTATGTGGCGGTGGGGAACAATGGAATGATTAAGACCTCCATCGACGCAGCGAGCTGGACGAGACTACCGAGCGGCACTACGGATAGTCTGAAGGGCGTCACTTACGGAAACGGCATGCATTTGGCGGTGGGGGGCAATGGAACGATTGTGACCTCCGGCGACGGAGCGAACTGGACGAGCCGAACGAGCGGCACTACGAATGAACTATTTGGCGTTACCTACGGAAACGGAACGTATGTGGCGGTGGGGTACAATGGAACGATCGTAACCTCCAGCGACGGAGTGAGCTGGACGAGCCGAACGAGAGGCACTACGAATGATCTAAATGGTATTACCTACGGAAACGACACATATGTGGCGGTGGGGGCCAATGGAACGATTGTAACTTCAAGCGACGGAGCGAGCTGGACGAGCCGAACGAGCGGCAACCTGAATAATGTATATGGTGTCACCTACGGAAACGGGACTTATGTGGCGGTGGGGTACAGTGGAACGATTGTGACCTCCGGCGATGGAGCGAACTGGATGAACCGAACAAGCGGCACTCCTAAAGCTCTATATGGCGTCACCTACGGAAACGGCAAGTATATGGCAGTGGGGGCCAATGGAACGATTGTGGCCTCCAGCGATGGAGCGAATTGGACGAGCCAAACGAGCAGCACTACGAATTATCTATTTAGCGTCACCTACTCAAACGGCACATATGTGGCAGTGGGGGATGCTGGAACGATTGTGACCTCCAGCGATGGAACGAACTGGATGAGCCAAACAAGCGGTACTCCTAAAGCTCTATATGGCGTCACCTACGAAAACGGCATATATGTGGCGGTGGGTGCCGATGGAACGATTGTAACCTCCAGCAATGGAGCGAGTTGGACGGGCGGAACGAGCGGCACTACGAATCCTCTGAGGGGCGTCACCTACTCAAACGGCATGTACGTGGCGGTGGGGGAAAGTGGAACGATTGTGACCTCCAGCGACGGTGCGAGTTGGACGAGCCGAATGAGCGGCACCACGAATCCTCTGAGGGGCGTCACCTACGGCTACGGAACGTATATGGCGGTGGGTATGACTGGAAAGATTATACAATCCGCCCCAGCGCCGGCAGTCAACAGCGTGAGCGTCAGCCCGAGCAGCGCAAGCGTGGTGCAAGGAGGAAGCAAAAAGCTCACGGCCGTGGTAGATGCGGTGGGAGGCGCGGCAGAGACGGTCACATGGACGAGCAGCGACGCAAGCAACAAAGTGGCGGTGGACGGCACGGGGAACGTGACGGTCGCGGCGAATGCCTTTCCGGGGAATTATACGATCACGGCAACGTCAACAGTGGATGGCAGCAAAAAAGGGACAGCGACGATTACCGTTACTGCGGCAGGTTCAACCATTTTTAATCAAGATGGCATTGGTTATAGCGGCACAATTGCACCCGCGCCAATTGGATCCACTGTGAGGATGTCCGTGTACAATAATTGGCCTAGCAATCTCTCAAGAGGAAGCTTTGCTTTTTCCGGCGGGGTATTCGATGGACAACACATCTGGATGATTCCATATTCCGCCGATAGCCTGCTTAAGGTGGACAAAGATACGGGTGCGATGACCGCTTACAACAATTGGCCTAGCGGATTTACCAAAACCCCGAGCGATCCTTTTCAGTCTATTCAGGCTTTCCAGGGGGGAGTATACGATGGGAATTCCATTTGGCTCATTCCCTATAGCGCTGACAGGGTTATAAAGGTAGATAAAAACACTGGGGAAATGACGGGTTACAGTGACTGGCCCGAAGGGACGACTTCCATTGGCGCGACCGCTTTTATGGGAGGGGTTTTTGACGGGCGGAATATTTGGTTCGTCCCTTATAAAGTGAACAAAGTAATTAAGCTTGACACCGTTACCGGGGTAATGACAGGGTACGAGGACTGGCCCGCCGGATTCAATCATGGCACTTATGCATTTGGCGGCGGTCTTTTCGACGGACAGAATGTCTGGTTAATTCCCTCTGAAGCCAATCAAGTGATCAAAATCAATCCAGAAACCGGAACTATGACAGCTTATAGTAACTGGCCCGCCGATTTTTCGAAAAATACAGCAAGGTTCACGGGAGGAATTTTCGACGGCCAAAATGTGTGGATGATCCCTTCTAATGCAGATCGGGTTATCAAAATGAATACAACCGACGGTACCATGACGAGTTACAATGCTTGGCCGGATGGATTAACGGAAAAATATTTTTTTGGCGGTTCATTCGATGGGCAAAATATCTGGATGGTCTCTGCCTCGGCAAATTCTTCTGTCGTCAAGATTAATACAGTTACGGGTGAGATGACCGGATACAGTAATTGGCCCGATGGGATCAATAGAGGCCCCATGCCTTTCCGGGGCGGGGTATTCGACGGCGATAGCGTTTGGATGATTCCCTTTACCGCGGACGGCTTGGTTAAGCTGGGCAATCCCGCCTACACCCTGACCTACACGGCTGGTGCGAACGGCACGATCACAGGCAATGTGACGCAGACGGTGAGCAGTGGCGGTTCCGGCACAGCCGTGACGGCAGTGGCGAATCCCGGCTATCACTTCGCCAGTTGGAGCGATGGCAACACGCAAGCGACGCGAACGGACACGAACATTACGGCAAACTTGAGCGTAACGGCGACATTCGCGCAGGATCGTATCTCATCTGGTTCCGGCGTTTCCACGACACCGGAGACAACCAATAACGGTGTAGAGATATTTGTTAACGGGAAAGTAGAAACTGCGGGAACAGCCTCCACAAGTAAGCGAAACGACCAGACCGTGACTACGATTGTCGTCGATCAGAAGAAACTGGAGGACAAGCTCGCGGCGGAAGAAAAAGGCGCTGTTATCACCATTCCGATTGCCGCCAAGTCCGATGTCTTCATCGGCGAACTGAATGGCCTAATGGTGAAGAACCTGGAAGACAAGCAGGCGGTTGTAGCGATTAAAACGGACAAAACGACATACACACTTCCTGCTCAGCAGATCAATATCGACGCTGTATCCGACAAGATCGGCAAGTCAGTTGCCTTGCAGGATATTAAGGTACAAATCGAGGTTGCGGCGCCAACAGCGGATAAGGTGAAAGTAGTAGAAGATGCGGCAGAGAAGGGCGCGTTCACGCTTGTCGTTCCGCCGGTAGAATTTACGGTTAGAGCCTCATACGGAGAGAAGACCATCGAAGTATCCACATTCAACGCCTATGTGCGTAGAACGATTGCGATCCCGGATGGCGTTGACCCGAGCAAGATTACGACGGGCGTTGTGGTCGAATCTGATGGAACGGTCCGCCACGTTCCGACTAAGATTGATGTGATCGATGGCAAGTATTACGCAACAATCAACAGCTTGACCAACAGCACCTACTCCGTCGTCTGGCATCCGCTTGAATTCAGCGATGTTGCGAAACATTGGGCGAAAGACGCCATCAATGATATGGGAACTCGGATGGTCATTCAGGGCACTGGGGGCGGCCAGTTCAGTCCTGACCGGGATATTACGCGCGCCGAGTTCGCGGCTATCGTCGTTCGAGGTTTGGGGCTCAAACCGGATAATGGAGCGACGCCATTCTCGGATGTGAAGGCAACGGATTGGTACAGCGGCGCGGTCAATACTGCTTATACGTACAATCTGATCACGGGCTTCGAGGATGGAACATTCCGACCGAATGACAAAATTACGCGCGAACAGGCGATGGTAGTGCTCTCCAAAGCGATGAAGGTCACCGGATTGAAAGACAAGCTTTCCGTTCAATCGGCAGATACGGCACTTCGTCCGTTTGGAGATGCGACAGCCGTACCCAAGTGGGCGCTAAGCAGCGTTGCGGATAGTGTGCAAGCAGGGATTGTAGAGGGAAGAAACGGTGCTGCACTTGCGCCGAAAGCCAACATGACCAGAGCTGAAGTGGCAATGATTATTCAGAAACTGTTGCAAAAATCGGGTCTGATTTAATTAGAAATCAGTAGTCAACCCAAAGAGATCCCATATTCCCTTCCCTGGTGGACACATTCCGCATGGGGGAGGGATTGCTTTTTTCGATTACATCATGAAATTGAGAGCACTCAACCTTTTCAAGACGGCAACGGTCGTGTCGGCAGCGGCGGACAACGGACGGCTGTCGCCGCGCTGTTCGGCAAGTTCGCACATTATTTGTATGTTGGTCTGGAGCCGGTTCGCTGGGTAACATCCAAGTGCGCGGAGCTGCTCGCTTATATGCTGCTGCAGCCCTGGGAGAAGGAGGTCAGCAAGTGGGAACTGTTCGAGGCGCTCTGGCCGGCCCAGAATACGGAGAAAGCAGGCATCAACCTGCGAAGCACGGTTAGCAAAATCAACAAGATGTTACGGGATTGCCGTTCGGGGATGGCGCTGGCTTCTGTCAGGAATGGCTACAGGCTGGTCTTGTCCGATGAAGCGCCGGCTGTGGACGCGGTGGAATTGGAGCTTTTCGAGCTGGACGCCGTCGAGCCGGACCCGGATAATCTGGCCCATGTCGAGTAGCTCGTCCACCGCTGTAGCCGACCGTTCCTGCAAGAGTTCGACAGTGCCTGGTGTGAGCCTTACCGCAAGCAGTATCGCCATTATTTCCTGCATCTTGGGAAAAAGCTGCTCCAGTATTACGAGAAAGCCGAGACGGAGCCGTTTAAGGCGCTGCGGCTGGCCGATCTGCTAGTCGAACACGACCCTTACGACGAATTACTGCGGGAAGCGGCGCTGAAGCTGCACCATCGCATCGGCGGTTCCCAACGCGCGGCCGCCTACTATGAAGCGTAGCCGAGCTGATCAAGACCGAGCTGGGGGCCTTGCCGGGCGATACGCTTACCGCGTTGCTTCGCGCCTAAACGGATTGACCCATATCGCATGAAGGAACCTGTAATCCGACCGGAGCGGGTTCCTTTTTGTTTTGCAACAATTTTGCAACATCGCTCCCGTTATAATGCCTTGGTAGTGAAATCAGCATGGGAGTGATCCACCGAATGAAACGAATGTATTCGGGTCGCTAGTAGACGGCGGCGGTACGAACGGGTTGAACGCGGATGCTTTAAAACCCGGCAGTCAAGCCTCAAATAGCTGTATTCAACAACGCTTTAAATATTTGGATGACGAGGTGGAAAACAGCAAAAGCGAAACGAAAACGACGACAAAGATGCTGCAGAAGGCGACGTTGACAGGCAAGGATGTGTTTCCCGAGTATAACATGATTTATGTTGAAAAGTTTGAGAATACGATCAAAGGAATGCAGGGAAAGGCGAGTGGAAGAAAACAATGATCAAACGTTGGATTTCGATAGTCATGGTATTATTTTTAATTGCAGCCAATATTCCTCAGTATGCTTTTGCAGATTCTCTTGACGAGTGGAATATCCGGAGTCCGTTGCCCACAGCTAATAATCTAGCTGGCGTCACCTACGGAAACGGCACGTATGTGGCGGTGGGAGTAGGTGGAACGATTATAACCTCCAGCGACGGAGCGAGCTGGACGAGCCGAACGAGCGGCACTACAAATGCTCTATATGGCGTCGCCTACGGAAACGGCACGTATGTGGCGGTGGGATTAGGTGGAACGATGGTAACCTCCAGCGACGGAGCGAGCTGGACGAGCCGAACGAGCGGCGCTACGAGTAATCTAAATGGCGTCACCTACGGAAACGGGACGTTTGTAGCGGTGGGGAACAGTGGAACGATTGTAACCTCCAGCGACGGAGTGAGCTGGACGAGCGGCACGAACGGCACGAATCATCTATTTGGCGTCACCTACGGAAACGGGTCGTATGTGGCAGTGGGTGCAAGAGGAACGATTGCAACCTCCAGCGACGGAGCGAGCTGGACGAGCCGAACGAGCGGCGCTACGAATCAACTATTTGGCGTCACCTACGGAAACGGCACGTATGTGGCGGTGGGAGTAGGTGGAACGATTATAACTTCCAGCGACGGAGCGAGTTGGACGAGCCGAACGAGCGGTACTACGAATAATCTTCAAGGTGTGGCCTACTTATACGGTACGTATGTGGCGGTGGGAGCAGGTGGAACGATTGTAACCTCCAGCGACGGAGCGAGCTGGACGAGCCGAATGAACGGCACTACGAATAATCTACAAGGCGTCACCTACGGAAACGGCACGTATGTGGCGGTGGGATTAGGTGGAACGATTGTAACCTCCAGCGACGGAGCGAGCTGGACGAGCCAAACGAGCGGCGCTATGAGTAATCTAAATGGTGTCACCTACGGAAACGGCATGTATGTGGTGGTGGGCGCAGGTGGAACGATGGTAACCTCTGGCGACGGAGCGAGCTGGACGCGCCGAACGAGCGGCACTATGAATAATCTATATGGCGTCACCTACGGAAACGAGGCGTATGTGGCGGTGGGATTAGGTGGAACGATTGTAACCTCCAGCGACGGAGCGAGCTGGACGAGCCGAACGAGCGGCACTCCGAATCAGCTAAATGGCGTCACCTACGAAAATGGCACGTATGTGGCGGTGGGGAACAGTGGAACGATTGTGACCTCCAGCGACGGGGCGAACTGGACGAGCCGAATGAGCGGCATTATGTATCATCTATATAGCGTCATCTGTGGAAACGGCACGTATGTGGCGGTGGGATTAGGTGGAAGGATAGTGAAGTCCGGCCCAATCACCGCAATGCCGCAAGCGGCGATGCCGGCAGCGAGTCCGTCCGGCGGCGCGGTAGCGTCGGGCACGACCGTAGCGTTGTCAACGTCCACGACGGGAGCGACGATCTACTATACGACCGACGGCAGCACGCCGACCGCCAGCAGTACGGCTTACAGCACGCCGATCAGCGTGACAAGCGCAGTGACGATCAAGGCGATTGCGGTGAAATCGGGCATGACCAATAGTGCCGAGATGAGCGAGAGCTACACGATCATGCTGCAAGCGGCGAAGCCGACAGCGAATCCGTCCGGCGGCGCGGTAGCGTCGGGCACGACCGTAGCGTTGTCCACAGCTACTTCTGGAGCGACGATCTACTACACGACCGACGGCAGCACGCCGACCGCCAGCAGTACGGTTTACAGCACGCCGATCAGCGTGACGAGCGCGATGACGATCAAGGCGATTGCGGTAAAATCGGGCATGACCAATAGTGCCGAGATGAGCGAGAGCTACACGATCATGCCGCAAGCGGCGAAGCCGACAGCGAATCCGTCCGGCGGCGCGGTAGCGTCGGGCACGACCGTAGCGTTGTCGACGTCCACTTCTGGAGCGACGATCTACTATACGACCGACGGCAGCACGCCAACCGCCAGCAGTACGGCTTACAGCACGCCGATCAGCGTGACGAGCGCGATGACGATCAAGGCGATTGCGGTAAAATCGGGCATGACCAATAGTGCCGAGATGAGCGAAAGCTACACGATGTATGTACCTGGTGCGCCTATGATCGTATCGGCAGCAGCGGGGAACGGACAGATTACCATCAGTTGGAATCCCGTATCCGGAGCGACCGGATACAATGTATACACATCTACTGCCTCCGCTTCCTACGGAATGGCGGCTGTTACGGTCGGAGGTTCCGTATATAGTACGGATCTAACGGGACTTACAAATGGAACCATCTATTACATTGTTGTCAGAGCAGTTAACGGAAGCAGTGAAAGTGCGAACTCCAATGAAATGAGCGCGACTCCGCAAGTTCCATCACTCGGAGTACCGGTATTGCTGCCCGCGATTGCAGGAAATGCGCAAGTCAGCCTTGCGTGGAATCCGGTATCTGGTTCAACAGGATATAAGGTTTACCAAAGCGTGACTTCCGGCACCTATGGAGCGGCAGTAGCTACAGTAAGCGGTTCAGTATATAGCTATAATGTAACGGGCTTGACCAACGGTACAACGTACTATTTTGTCGTGAAGGCGACCAACTCCGGGGCGGACAGCGCGGCTTCCCTTACGGTAAGTGCAACTCCGGCAACCGTTCCGGCAGCGCCGGAGAATGTGACGGCGGTTGCCGGAAACGGTCAAGCAACCGTCAGCTTTACGGCCCCGACTGATGACGGGGGAAGCGCGATTACGGAGTATGAGGTAACGGCGTCACCAGGAAACATCAAAGCAACTGGAACGGCAAGCCCGATTACCATTACTGGCTTGACCAACGGAACGAGCTATACGTTCACCGTAAAGACGATCAATGGCGTCGGTAGCAGTACATCCTCTGCCGAATCGACCGCGGTCATCCCGAGCCCGCCACCCAGCGGCAGCAGTAGTGGCAGTGATGCGCCATCGACTACACCGGCGACAACCAATACAGGGGTAGATGTTCTGGTCAACGGCAAGGCGGAGAATGCAGGAACGGCAACGAAAACCAAGCGGAATGACCAAACCGTAACTACCGTAGCCGTCGACCAAAAGAAGCTGGATGACAAGCTCGCAGTGGAAGGTCAGCATGCGGTGGTGACGATTCTGGTCAACACGAAGTCCGATGTAGTTGTTGGCGAATTGAATGGTCAAATGGTTAAAAACATGGAGGATAAACAGGCAGTTTTAGAGATCAAAACGGATCAGGCAACGTATACTCTGCCGGCGCAGCAAATCAATATCAGCGCCATCTCCGATCAGTTCGGGAAGTCCGTTGCTTTGCTGGACATCAAGGTACAGGTCGAAATTGCCGCGTCGCCAGCCGATACGGTAAAAGTCGTGGAGAATGCGGCAGCCAAAGGAACGTTTACGATTGTCGCACCGCCGATGGAATTTAAAGTTAGAGGCACCTACGGATATAGGACTATCGAAGTATCGAAATTCAACGCCTATGTGGAACGCACGATTGCCGTTCCGGACGGTGTGGACCCGAACAAGATTACCACGGGAGTAGTCGTCGAGCCGGACGGAACGGTACGTCATGTGCCGACCAAGGTCGTTGTGATCGATGGCAAGTATTACATCAAACTCAACAGCCTGACCAACAGTACGTACTCTGTCGTCTGGCATCCGCTCGAATTCCTTGATGTCGCGAACCACTGGGCGAAAGACGCTGTCAACGATATGGGATCACGGATGGTCATTGATGGTACGGGCGACGGCAGATTCAGTCCCGATCAAGATATCACTCGTGCCGAGTTTGCAGCCATTCTTGTACGCGGATTGGGACTGAAACCGGAAAATGGGGCAACGGCGTTCGCTGACGTGAAGACGTCAGATTGGTACAGCAGCGCGGTCAACACGGCTTATGCGTATCAACTGATTAGCGGGTTCGAGGACGGCACGTTCCGGCCGAACGACAAGATTACTCGAGAACAGGCAATGATGATTCTCTCCAGAGCGATGACGATTACCGGACTGAAAGCAAAGCTTTCCGCTCAAGCGGAAGATGCACCACTTCGTCCGTTTGGAGATGCGGCAGACGTGTCCGGCTGGGCGCAAAGCAGTGTTGCGGACAGCGTGCAGGCTGGCCTTGTATCTGGACGAGGTGCCGCCGGGCTTGCGCCGAAGGCGTCCGTCACCAGGGCTGAGGTTGCGAGCATTATTCAAAGACTTTTGCAAAAATCAGGCCTGATATAGGCGAAGATGTCCAGAGGCAATTGAAGATCGTCCCTTCCCAGCAACATCTTTCGATGTTGGGAAGGGATTTTTATTGTTGAGTCGGTAAATCTTCAGCGCAGTGGCGTACGGACACAATTGCCTATCTACCGGCAAACAATTGCGCAACGCTCGGCAGTCCATACATGTGGAGTGCGTGGTAAGGATATATGGAGAGGATTAAAAAATAATAGCCGCCGTATTTACTCAGCCCTCCTGATGACAGAGAGGGCTATTCGTTTTTTCAATATTGCAGATGAGAAGAGAGTTCCTACGGTGGAGTAGATGCATGAACAAATTGATTGATTTATAGAGATGTGGAGCGCCGCGGCTACGGATGAAGAGAAGAATAAGGCTTTAAAGAAACTTGTGGAGCGTATTGTGCATAATCGGGAAGATAATCGGATAGAACTGACAGTGTGCTATAAATAAATGCTCAGGTAAGAACATTGTAAAGGGGTTGTGCTTGCTTTGTGTTCGCATAACTTTGATTTTCTCAGCCAAGATATACGAACCGGGCGCTAATGGGTTATATGCAGAAAAAGATATACGCACTGATTTTTAAGTGATATATGAAGCTGATAGTATGATCATACTGTGAAGTTATCAGTCGGTCAATTCTGGATGCTGCCGTGAGCAAAGAAAACAATGCGATGCTGATTTGCAAATTACACCAGATCGACACATCTCCATGATGACAGGGAACGGACTGGGATCATCGTTTTTGAAGGATATTGTTAAAATATATGGGGAAATAGATTGATCTGAATTCATGAATTGGCGACAATAGTTGTAGGAGTTGTTAAACGTAATAAATATGAAATGAAATGTGGTGCAGAACTTTTATGAGCGTACCTATATTAACCACAAAGCTGCACATACCGCCAGTGCGATCGAAAGTGGTTCTCCGTTCACATTTGTTCAAACGCTTGGACGAGGGCCAGAAAAGAAAATTGACATTAATCTCCGCTTCTGCGGGCTATGGAAAAACAACGCTGGTAAGCGAGTGGCTGGCTGATTGTAAACGTCCGACCGCTTGGTTATCGCTGGATGAAGGAGACAACGATCCGACGCGCTTTCTCCTTCATCTTATCGAGGCTATAAAGAGAATTGTGAACGTTAGCGACCTAGGGGTTTGGAAAGCCTTGCAATCTCCGCAACCGCTGCCGATTACATATATCCTTACTACTTTAGTCAATGAACTATCATCCGCTACAGATCCTTTCATTCTCGTTCTTGACGACTATCATGTCATTGAATCTCAAGTTGTGCATAACGCGCTTTCTTTTCTGATCGATCATCAGCCATTACATATGCACTCGATCATCATGACACGTGAAGAGCCGCAACTGCCCATTGCCAGATTACGAGCAAAAAACGAGCTGACGGAACTACGTGGAAATGACCTGCGGTTCACCCGGAGTGAAACGACATTATTTTTCAATCAAATCATGGGACTTCATCTTTCATCTGCAGAGGTGTCTTCCCTGGAAGCGCGCACTGAAGGGTGGATTGCCGGGTTGCAACTAGCGGCTATTTCTATACAGGGCTATTCGGATACGGCCCAATTTATTTCGTCCTTCACCGGCAGCCACCGTTTCGTGCTGGACTATTTGATGGAGGAAGTGCTGAAGCAGCAGTCCGATAAGGTTCACACCTTTTTGCTTCAAACATCCATTCTTGATCGCTTTTGCGCTTCCCTTTGTGATGCGGTGCTGCAGAGCGATAAGGGAGGGCAGGACATCCTGGAGCATCTCGAGCGTTCCAATCTTTTCATCATTCCGTTGGATAGCGAGCGGCATTGGTACCGTTATCATCATCTTTTTGCCGATTTGTTGCGACAGCGTTTGTACCATGTCAACAAGGACAAGGCCGATGAGAGGGCAGCTCTGCACATGAGGGCGAGCCATTGGTTTGAGGAGAATGAACTGGAGATCGAAGCGTTTCAGCACGCTGCAGCGGCTCAAGATGTGAATCGTGCCGCAAAATTAATCGAAGGGAAAGGAATGCCTCTACATTTTCGCGGCGCTGCCAGGACTGTATTAAACTGGTTAAAGCACCAGGATGAGCCTACGCTCAACGAGCGGCCATCGCTCTGGGTCATTTATGCTTCCGCACTGTTGATGATCAGTCAACTGGACGGAATCGAACAGAAACTGTCCGCTGCAGAAGCCGCCATGTCACATATCAATCCCCATGAGGTGGATCAAGGTCTAATCGGACATATCGCATCGATCAGGGCCACGCTCGGAGTTACTCGGCACGATGCGGATACCATTATGACTCAATCCCTCATCGCTCTGGAGCATTTGCATCCACATAATCTGCCTGTACGTGCTGCAACAACCTGGACGCTAGGCGTTGCCTACCAGTTGAAGGCTGATCGCGCGGCCGCCAGGCGGGCTTATACAGAAGCGTTATCAATCAGCAAGCGCATTGGACATATCATGATTACGCTAATGGCATCTTTAGGTATAGGCGAAATTCAGGAGTCGGACAATCAATTGAGCCTGGCCGCGCAAACCTATCAACAAGTCATTCAACTCGCTGGCGATCCACCCTTGCTGGTTGCTTGTGATGCCTACTTGGGTATGGCTCGAATAGGGTATGAACGGAACAACCTAGATGCCGCCGAACAGCATATACAACAAAGTATGCGGTTAGCCAAGCAGATCGAGAATACGGACAGGCTAGTGGAAAGCGAATTATTTGCGGCAAAATTGAAGCTCGCAAGACAAGAGATTTCAGCGGCGGAAGCTTTGCTAACCAAAGCTCGCCATGAAGTGCAAGATCAACATTACAACCGTCTGCGGGGCGAAATGAAACACTTGGAGCTTCTTATTTCTCTTCATCACGGTAACTTTGCGGAAACGGTTAAGCTCCTGGAAACGAACGAATTCCCTGTACTGCAGGCAAGAATCTATATGCTCCAAGGAAATGCAAAAGCGTCTCTTGCCATTCTGGGCACCTTGTATGATCAAGCGAAATCGAAGCAATGGAAGAATGACGAGCTTAAGCTACTGATCCTCCAAGCTCTGGCTTTTCAAGTCCAGGGCAATATGGAGAGGGCGCTGCAAAGATTAAATGATGCTTTGATACGGGCGAAAAATGAAGGCTTCGTCCGTCTTTTTATTGAGGAAGGAAAGTCCATGCTTGATTTATTAACCGCAGCGGCTGCCCGTCGCATTCAGCCCGAATATACCGAATTTTTGCTGGCAAACATGCATCATGAACAAAAGCTCTATGATTTCGCTGTACATAGCTCCCCCATCCGTTTCGAGCCTTTCGTCGAGGCCTTAAGTGAGCGTGAGCTGGAAGTTCTGCAATTGATCACCCAAGGCTACTCCAATCAAGAAATAAGTGATCGGCTTTTCCTTGCTTTAAGTACAGTGAAGGGGTATAATCGCAACATTTTTGATAAATTGCAGGTGAAAAGGCGAACCGAAGCGATCGCCCGTGCCAGAGAACTCGGGCTGATTTAAAGCTTGATCTGCAACCTGTTTCGGTCTCAAGCAATGCCTAAAGGCGATGCTTGAGATCTTTTTTTATTTCAAAGCATACTTTAGTATCTACACGGTCATCCTTTGCAGCTAATATACTATACTCATCATAGTAATCATGAAAGAAATCTTGTCATGCCAAATTCAAACCTATCAAATTAAAGTAAAGGGTCATCTGGAACAGCAATGGAAAAATTGGTTTGATGGGCTGGACATCACTCCTGATCCGAATGGAGAAACATGGATATCCGGTCCTGTGGCAGACCAAGCCCTTCTTCTCGGAATACTTAAAAAGTACGTGACCTTGGGTTGCCCTTAATCTCAGTGCAGCAAGTTGATCAAACAAGTCATCGCTGGCGGCAATGTCTTGCTTCAGACCAAAGACATAGTTACCCCCGTTTTGACGATTGTTTTTATCATCGGGGCTATGTTGCTATACACCCTCTTCTATCTCACCAGATTCATCCCTCGCTGGTTGTCCGGCTGGGGCTTGATGGGAGGAGTTATATACGTCGCTGTTGACTTATTCCTGTTTTTCAGACCCGACCTTCACCTGAGCATTTTATATGTACCATTGGCTGTGCAGGAGATGACCATGACGCTTTGGCTGATCATCAAAGGATTCAATCAGGCGTCCCTTAGGAAGCTTCTGGCGGAAAAGAGAGAATCATCATAAAATCAAACAGAAAAACAGCGATCTTGCTTGGAAATGTCACAGCCTTCTTTCCTACCCTACTTTAGTAGCTACCGCGTTATTGCCGGGAACCGATATGATGTAATAAGTACATTTCATTATATCGGGGAGTGAACGGTTATTAAAACAAATAGACGAACGACGATCCAGTTAGGACTGCTTCTTATAAGCAGCATGATATTCGGTGTCTTAAGCTCTGTGCCTGCATTAGAACGTTCCGATTATTTGGAACAGTTGCCTGATCTAGAAAAGCATGTGTTGACAGCGACTTTCTTTCAAGCGGCAATGGCTGTAGCATATGTTGGTATAACCGTATTGTTTTATTCCCTTCTAAAGACTTACAGCGAGCGATTCGTAACAGGATTTGTCGCTTTCAAATTGATTGGTGCAGGTTTTCTTTTCATCGGAATCGGTTTTCTACCCCTTTTATTGGAAGTCAGCCAAAGTGCAGCATCGGCCACTCCTGTAAACGCAGTTATCTTTGAATGGAATGCAGAATGGCTTCGGCAGGGTCGGGATTTTGTTAATCATATTGGCATGATTTTGCCATGGAGTATCGGCAGCTTAATTCTGTATTATTGCTTCTTCACAACTGGACGAATTCCAAGATGGTTGGCCATATGGGGGATGATAGGTTCCATCTGTACAATTGTCGCTACGTTGATTCTGTTATTGGACAGGATTTCGATCACAAGTCCGGCCTATATGCTCTTAAATGCGCCGACGGCTTTTGGCGAATTGATTCTGGCTGTATTTCTGATTGTAAAAGGGAGGAACGTTGACGAAAATGAGCGGAGAGGAGCGAATAACGCATGAAAATCGTTGTGCTAGGAGCAAATGGAGCCACTGGTCGGCAAGTGGTCAGGGAATTGATTAGCTGCAGCATTCCAACAAGGATACTTATCCGAAAAACAGCTATTCTTGATCCTGACATTGAGAAAAGTTCATACGTTGAGATCGTGAAGGGAAACATTAGCGAGCTTGGTCGAACCGAACTGACTCATCTGCTGAGCGATTGTACCGTGGTGATTTCTTGTCTCGGTCACACCCCTACTCTCAGGGGGATGTTCGGAAAACCTCGTAAGTTGGTTACAGATGCAATTCAGAAAGTAAGCGAAACTGTGAAGACGTCCGAGCGCAAAATAAAACTAATCCTTATGAGTACAACGGGCTATACGAATCGCTCAATAGGAGAGTCTCATTCCTGGGGGGAGAGGATGATCTTCTCTGCATTGAGCGTGCTTCTGCCCCCGCATCGTGACAATGTAATGGCAGCCGATTACTTGGTTGACGTTTTGGGAAAAGAAAATAAGTATGTCAGTTGGGTTGCCGTAAGACCGGACACGTTAGTCAATTACGATGAAGTAAGCCTTTATGAATTAACTAGCTCCCCCGTCAGAAGCCCATTATTTAATCCTGGAAAAACAAGCAGAAGGAACGTGGGTCGTTTCATAACGGAACTGGCCACAGATCCTTTGCTTTGGGAGCGTTGGGAATGTAAAACACCAGTCATTTATAATAAATGAATTTAAGCAAGCGAACCTGAAGAACACGTGGCCCGCTTGCTTTTTCCGCTCGTCACCACCATTTATAGCTGTTACGCTTTGTACGAAAAACCGGGTTATTTGAAGGATATTTGCGTTTCTCAAAAATCGCCGGAATCCCTTGATACATGTAGGTTTTCAAGCGTTTTGAAGGTCAGAGGTTTTCGCAGAATGGCTCGTATAACACCGTATTCACGCTGCAGGACTTATGTCCCTTGGTCTGCTCGAGGCATTCAGGGGGAGCGGAATCAGGCAGATTCACCTTTAAACCTAATATATTTAAAATGTGGGAGTGGTTTTTATGAGAGAAGAGTTTGGGGAATACCTGATTAGTGATGATAAGTCATTATTGAATCTGAATGTCATAGTGGATTATTTATCAAAGAGTTACTGGGCAAACAAGAGACCCGTAACAAGAATAAGAAAATCAATTGAAAACTCAATTTGTTATGGAGTATATCACGGAAGTAAGCAAATTGGATTTGCCCGAGTAGTAACAGACGGTGCAACAATGTATTGGTTATGCGATGTATATATTGATGAAGAGTACAGAGGAAAAAACATTGGGAAGAAATTAATCGAATCACTAACAACATCAGAAGAACTAAAGGAGCTGACGGGGATTTTAGGAACACGAGATGCACATGGATTATATGAACAATATGGTTTCGAACGTGACCAAAATCGATTCATGAGAAAGATACCAGAAAGTCGAAGAAGTTAACCAACATCTTATAGTCCTGTTTTCCTACCTGTGAAGTTACAAAGCATTGCTCAAAACCATTATATCCCTTTCACCGTCTCAACACATGTGGAGTGCGTGGTAAGGAGATATCGAGAGGATTAAAAAATAATAGCCGCCATATTCACTCAGCCCTCCCGATTGCAGAGAGGGTTATTTTCTATTCACAAGCTTTTATTAAATTCTTGCTCATTTGGACTTTATTCTTAAAAATATGGGGATAAATCTTTAATTTCTTAAATGTAATGTATGCGCTTACCTTTTATAATTTTCTTAGAAAGGAGGTGAGAGTCGAGAAGGTCGCGGAATATGGCACTAGGTAAGCAGTAACAAGTAAAAAATTTTAGGAGGTAGATTATGTTTAAGTTTAATAAGAAAATCTTGACTGTATGTATTGCAGCTTCAATGAGTTTTAGCTTGTTTGCGGCAACCTCAAATGCAGCGACGGACTATTGGCAAAATTGGACCGACGGTGGCGGGACAGTAAATGCTGTCAATGGATCTGGCGGCAATTACAGTGTTACATGGTCAAATAGCGGGAACTTTGTTGTCGGCAAAGGGTGGAATACCGGATCGCCATCTAGGACAATAAATTATAACGCCGGCGTCTGGGCGCCGTCCGGCAATGGGTATTTGACTCTCTACGGATGGACGAGAAACTCACTCATAGAATATTACGTCGTTGATAGCTGGGGCACTTATAGACCTACCGGAACGTACAAAGGCACCGTGACCAGTGATGGGGGCACCTATGACATATATACGACTATGCGATACAACGCACCTTCCATTGACGGCACGCAAACGTTCGCCCAGTTCTGGAGTGTCCGACAGTCGAAGAAAGCGACCGGGGTCAACGCCGCTATCACTTTTAGCAACCACGTTAACGCATGGGCGAGCAAAGGAATGAATCTGGGGAGCAGTTGGTCTTACCAGGTGTTAGCGACAGAAGGATATCAAAGCAGTGGGAGCTCTAACGTAACGGTATGGTAACAGGTTAACTGTTGCTGGCAACTGACAGGCGCCAGACTGTTTCCAGCAAATTGAGAATAAGGCCTGCCGGTCTCACAACTGGCGGCCTTATAATATTTCAACAAACCTTTCGAAAGAGTGAAGGTCGCAGCCGGAATCGCCTGCGCGGATAAGCGGGTTTTGGGCTTATTTGAATGGTGACATGCCGAAGGCGAGTCGCAGGCCGCCATGGGCCTATCATTTTTCCTATCAGCTATACGAGGAGACATATCCATGAGAAAGTTACCAATTTTCCTTTTAATAGCAATAATAGTTGTTGTCAGCGCTTGTTCGCAAGAAAAGCCTGAAAAGAATGATAGCCTTGTATTAGTTAAAGGCGGGACTTTTATAAACACAAAGTCCAATTACTATGGAAAAAGTGTAACAATATCGAACTTTTATATCGGCAAATATGAGGTAACTCAAAAAGAGTGGATTGAGGTAATGGGAAGTAATCCCTCGGGATTCAAGGGCGATAATTTGCCGGTAGAAATGGTAAGCTGGTATGACGTTGTTGAGTACTGTAATAAAAGGAGTATAAAAGAGGGCCTCAAACCGTATTACAATATAGACAAGAATAAAAAAGACCCGAATAATAAGAGCGATAACGATAATATAAAATGGACAGTAACGATCAATGCAGGAGCTAACGGTTACCGATTACCGACAGAAGCGGAGTGGGAATATGCTGCAAGTGGGGGGCAGATGAGCAAGAGTTACACATACAGCGGAAGCAATAATGCAGATGAAATAGCATGGTATTGGAGAAACGCCGGGGACCAATTCTTATCAGGAGATTGGAATTGGCCTGTCATAGAAAACAACAATAACAAAACAAAAGCTATCGGTCTCAAGAAACCCAACGAGTTAGGACTTTACGATATGTCAGGTAATGTGAGGGAATGGTGCTGGAACTGGTTCGGAGACTTGGATAGCAATAGCGGTTCTTTCCGGGTTGTGAAGGGCGGCGGTTGGATCGGCGACGTCAGCAACAACGAGTTATCTTTTCGGGGCAAGTTCGAGGCGAATGGGTTTGGCCCCGATCAAGGTTTTCGTGTAAGTCGCGGCGAGTAAACGGGAACAAGACTAAAGCTCTTTCGATAATGTCATTCTTACAGGAATTCAATAAAAATTAGCGACAGATGGCATGGATCAATTCCATGCTGTTTGCTCGTTAAAATTCCAAAATCCCCATGCTATCCTTAACCCCTCTCATCCCCTTCCCTTCTTCGAGTGTGTGAATGTTAACTCTGATGTGAGGGGATGGCAAGTTGATTCGTAAACTTAGGTTTCCGTTCAGGAATTTAATGGATAATTTGAAGCTGGGAATATATACTGAGGATGTGGGTCAAGTTGGGATTTTAACTGAAATTTCGGATGAACAAGCTAAAGAACTCAAAGGCAAAATCATGATTAAGGATAAATGAAAGCACGATTATATATAAAAAATGGTAGGGATACATAATGGGCTTTGAAACAAACATTTGCGGTATTCCATGTTTACAAATAAATCCTTCAATGAAACCAATCGGTGTTGTTCTTTTATATCACGGGTGGGTATCAAACGTTAATGATTATTTTTTCTTTGTTAATAGCAAGTTGGGGATACAAGGTCATTGTTCCTGAACTGCCTTACCATGGTGAAAGAGGAAACCTTGACTATTTTAATCCGTTAGTATTGCAGGAATATTTTTGGAATGTGGTTCTACAAGGTGTTATGGAAGCAGATACAATAGTGTCTGATTTATCTAAAACGGATAGTAATATTGGGATTATAGGCCACTCAACAGGCGGTTTTATAGCCGCAGGTATTTTTTCGGAAAATTCTCGTCTGAAAGCCTCGATAGTTATAAATGGCTCATGCGCATGGGTAAAATGTGAGGAATTATTTCGCGAAAAGGATGGCAGAAATCCCATGAGTTTTAACGAAAAGATTTCTCTACAACAGCATGACCCAGCGTCTCATATAAATTTGGATGGAAAAAGAGCACTGCTCTTGTTACATGGCAAAGCGGATAATACGATTCCTATCGAAAGCCAAAGATATTTTATGGATGTCATGTCGCCACATAATATTCCTTCAGATGATCTACAATTAGTTGAGTATCCAAATGTGAACCATCACATTACACTTGGAATGCTTGAAAAGTCAATGGAGTGGCTTAATAAACATTTAGATAAACACCAGTTTGATTGAATAAAAGAGCAATTTTATTATGAACCATTTTTCAGCTAATGGGGGTAGGCACTTGTGATTATCAGGGAGATTGACGAAGAACTCAAAAAGCATGTTGTTAATTTTAGGGGTCAAATAGTTGTGTCAAGAGGACGGGTGCATACCTTAGAAAAACTATCAGGATTCGTATATTCGATTGATGGGGAAATCATGGGTCTTATCACATACAATATCGAAAATGATGAATGTGAAATTGTATCTTTGGATAGTAAAATCGAGAACCAAGGAATAGGAAGCAATTTAATCAATAAGGTTGTTCAAAAGGCAAAAGAACAATTTTGCAAAAGAGTATGGCTTATAACATCAAATGATAACATAAGGGCGATTAAGTATTATCAGAAAAGAGGACTTGATCTGAAAGCAATCCATCACAATGCAATCATGGAAGCCAGAAAGATTAAACCTACGATTCCATTGAATGGATATGAAGATATTCCAGTACGCCATGAAATTGAGTTTGAATATGGCATAAAATAAAACATGGATTTTAAAACAGACCAATTCATAATTCATTACTCTAAAGTATAATCTTAATGTCGCCCAATATTTGTGAACTGCGAAAGGTGGAATGGTAGTGAGCAATTACTCTCTTAATATCAATTTCGATTCGGCAACCCTAAACAAAATCCAACAAGAAGGACTACAAATTATCATTGCCAAGCAAGCTACTAATAATGAACATTCTGTCTCATGGATTGCGTTTAACCCATTTGAGAAAAACACAGTTTCTTGGGAAGATAATTATTCGATGTACACCTCAAACGTTTATAATCCTAATATCGAAAATCAACCTGATAATAACTTACCAGTTAACTTTCTGTCTAAAGATGTTGTTATAAATGGTCAATTGATATCTGGTAGTCCCTTCACAACTACAATGTTGACTACTTCCTTAGATGAGACAAATAATCACGATTTCTCGAAACTCGCCGTCTATTTAGGAAATATTAATGATTCAGGCACAGAAATGAAGGGGAAATCTCATGTATTAGTTTTTAATAGTAATGCCAAAGAATACTCTTTAGAATACGATCCCAAAAACAATGTTTTCATAACCAAGGATTAATTTGCCGTGTCCGATGGAGTCTGATCCATTGATACAAGGTGAAATGAAAATTCATGACTAACGAAGCAGAACACATGATTGAAGTTACTCAATCAACAGAAAAGGTAAACCACATAATTGAAGGTGTTCGTAGAGTAAGATACGACTTGCTTTAGACCTTGCATTCAGAAGTTTGTAATATGTTTGATAAAAGAGAAGTTTTATTTAAGGTAAAGGGGCTATTTATGAGTGTCAGAGAAAGCCAGAGCAATTTAACCATATGTGTATACGGTTTTGTGGAGGTTGTTTAATCTTACAATGATAACCATAAAGAGAAATATTTCACAAGCACTTCTTTGTCAGTATATACGTAAGCATATTGGGAACGAAAGATTATTACTTGGAGAATGGTCTTGTTCCAGCTTGGGATGGAAGGCTTCTAATGCTGTAACAGGTGGGCTCTACCGGGTTCACGGAATTGCTATTGAGAAGGATCACATAATTCCTTGGACGGTAATTTTAAAAGTAGTTATTCCTTCTGCTGCAGCTAATGAACCAAGTCATTATAACTATTGGAGAAGGGAAGCCTTAGTCTACCAATCAGGATTGTTAGACAAGCTTCCTTCTATGCTGAAAGCGCCGCGATGCTTAGGTGTTGAAGATAAAGATGATGGTTCAATATGGATTTGGCTGGAAGAAGTAACAAATTACATCGATGGAAGCTGGTCGCCAAATCACTATAAAGAAGCCGTATACATACTGGGGAAATTTAATGGTTCGTACCTGGTAAATGAAAAACTGCCATCTGAATCATTTCTGTGTAAAAGTTGGTTATCGTCTTGGGTACAAGAATGCGATAAATATGATAATGGGGCAGCTTTCGATGAAAACACATGGCAGCATTCATACATTCGAGAGTTATTCCCTGATGAAATTTTTAAAAGATATGCGAAATTTCATAAACAGCGACAGCAATTACTGAAAGCTTTAGAGGGTCTGCCAAAGGTATTTACACATAACGATGCATGGGAACCAAATCTCTTTTTACAGCAAGATGGAACAATGATCGCAATTGATTGGGCCTTTGCTGGAGTGGCTGGGCTAGGAGAGGAATTAGGAAGGTTGTACGGTTTATTTCTACATTCTGGTGTAGGATCATCGGTTGATATAAAGAAATTTGCGGACGAATTATTCGATCACTACTATCATGGACTATTAGATGCGGGATGGGATGGTAATGATCGGCTTGCTCGTTTTGGTTTTTTGGCATCCGCTGGATTACGTTGCAGTATGCTAATTTCAAAAATAATTGATCAATGTTCAGAAGCAGATACGGATGAGAAACTGGCGGAGAAGGCCAGAGTATCAATTCAATTACTCGAAATGGCGGAAGAAGCCATTACTCTTTTGCCTGACCTTTAACACTTACAACGCTAAAAGACGGATCACGTATCTTAAAAATGTCTATCGCAGAAAAAAGATGCTGAAGCGGTATCCTAAACGGAGTGATACTATGATCGAAATGAATAGTTTTATTAGAAGTATCGAATTGCTTCGCGAATTAGTGCCTTCATTTGAGCGCTATCCATTTCATTTAAAAGTAATTAGTGAATTAAAAAAAATGGATTTTCATCCAAAAGTAACTTACATAGTTGGGGAAAACGGGATGGGAAAATCAACATTGTTGGAAGCAATAGCCGTGGCCATTGGATTTAACCCAGAAGGAGGGACAATTAACTTTACATTTTCCACGCAGTCAACGCACTCTGATTTATATAACTACATTAAAGTAATTCGTGGTGTAAAAAAACCTCGCGACGGTTTCTTTTTTAGAGCAGAAAGTTATTATAACTTTGCAACGAGTGTGGATGAACTGGATCGTGAACCATCACCGGGACGCCGTATTATTGATTCATATGGAGGTAAATCGCTGCATCAGATGTCTCATGGCGAATCTTTCTTTGCTACATTCTTACATCGCTTCGGTGGTAATGGGCTGTACATTCTCGACGAACCTGAGGCAGCACTGTCTCCCTATCGCCAAATGGCTATGCTATCACGAATTCATTCGTTAGTTAAAGCAAACGCCCAATTTATAATATCAACGCACTCCCCAATATTAATGGCATATCCAGATTCAATAGTATATAATTTAACGTCTAAAGGTATCGAAAAAACCGTACTTGAGGCTACAGATCATTTTACAATAATGAAGCATTTTCTGAACAATAAAGATAAAATTTTAAATGAACTATTTCTTGATGATGATGACGTATAGTTGTTGTTATTATAATCATCTATCCCTTTCGTGGTCTCGATACATGTCGTATTCAGGTCTCGCCTCGCCGCCTCGCTCACAACAACCGCTGTAATCCGGTGAACCAGACCTCGACGTACTGCCGGGTAATTTCGCCGATCGCATCCCGGCCGGCATGAAGCCGGATAATTTCAAAGTAGCCTTCGAGAAAAGCGACGGCGAGCGGTCTGGCAACGTCCGGGCTCAGCGCCGGAGACGCTTTTTCCCGGCTGAGGCCGGCCAGATGCGCCTGCACATGTTCGGTCAAGGTGCGAAAAAACTCCTCTTTGGCACCCTCGTGCCGCGTCCCCGTACTGCCGTACAGCAAAATCAGCAGACCTTCCCGATGCTCAAGCACAAGCCCGGAAAAAATATGCCCGATCTGCTCCAGCATGGCGAGAACTGTGAGCGGCTCAGGCTCGTTTTCGCGGACGAGCTTCAGCAGCCCGTCATAGGCGGGCGTGACTACGGCATCGAACAAAGCTTCCTTATGAGGGAAGTAGCGGTACAGGTTCCCGACGGCGACGCCGGCCTCCCGCGCAATATCTTTCATGGAAGTTTTGGCAAACCCCGACTCCAGAAACGTTTCTCCGGCAACCCGCAAAATCGAGCGGCGGACTTCGTCTTTCAGCACTTGCATACCGTGAACCTCCATTCATTTTTCTTAATATATGAAAAGCGCTGCGGCTTGTCAAGCAATGGGAGGTTGCGGGATTCAGCCTCGCCCGGCAGGGTCAGTCCGTTGCTGCGGCCGCCTTTTTTTGTTCCCGATTACGAATTCAACGGCGATTTGCAGCGCGATAACGACCGCCAGACCGTAATAGGCCTGGACATAGCTGCCCGCCGCATCATGGATGCTGCCGAACAGCAGCGGGCCGAGCGCGCCCAATATGTAGCCGCCGGATTGCGTTAAGGCCGACCAGGCGCTCGCTTCCGGCGCACTCCGCGTTTCGTCGATCGGCAGCATCAGCGCGAGCGGGAACAGACCGCCGGCGCCGATGCCAAGCGGGACGGCGGCAAGCCACGGGCTGAGCTGCAAATTCAGCAGCACTATGCCGATCAGTTCGAGCAGCGAGCATCCGACCAGCCACAGCAGCCGATTGTGATAACGATGGACGGCCATCGGAATGAGCAGGGTGAACGGCAGGGAGATCAGGGTGAACAGCGTTTGGATGCCGCCGGCCGTTTCGGCGCTGTAGCCCATGCTGCGGATGGACGGCGCAAGCCAGGCGGTCAAGGAATAGAACGCAGCCGCCATCAATCCGAAAAACAAGGTCAGAACCCAGGCACGCGCATTGGTCAGGGGCAAGCGTTCGCTGGCTGCTGCCGACAGCTGCCCGGCAGGGCTTGCATGGCCCCCCTTGCGGGCAAGTCCCCACCAGAAGGGCAGGGCGATGACGGCGAGCAAGCCCCACACGGCAAGCGGGCCGCGCCATGAGCCGTTCATCGAGTTCTGCAAAGGAATCGCAAGCCCGACGCTTAAAGCTGCGCCAAGCACCATGGCAAAGGAATAAATGCCGACCATGCCGGAAGCGCGATGGGCGAAATGCCGTTTAATAAAGCCGGACAGCAGCGGGCCTACGATCGCGATGCCCACCCCTGCGAGCAAGGAGGTGAGCAATAAGAACAGGCTCGATGCCGCCCATGCACGAAGCGCGGTGGCGATGCCGATCAGCAGCAGAGCGAGGGCGACAGTCCCCTCGAGCCCCCATTTTTTGCTTAATTTGACGGCTGACGGAGCAAAAATACCCATGCACAGCACCGGAAGGGAAGTGAGCAAACCGGCAATGACCCCGTTCATGCCCAATTCGCCCCGGATCGTGTCTACAAGCGGAGAAACGGAAGTGATCGGGGGACGTAAATTCAGTGAAGCAAGGAAAAGCGCCAAGATGAGATACACGTTTCGCATGTTGTTTCGCCTCCAAAAGTGATATCGTTTGCTATCGATGCAAATGTAAGTATATAAGCGGCAAAATAATTGATCAATACAATTGTTTTTATTATAATGATTGAAAAAACCAATGATTAAAGGAGGGGACCGCGTGGAAATACGCCAGTTGGAACATTTTTTGATCGTCTGCGAAGAGCTGCATGTGACCCGGGCCGCCGATCGGATCGGCATATCGCAGCCGACGCTCAGCCAGCAAATCCGGGCGCTGGAGGAGGAGCTTGACGTGCCTTTATTCGACCGGATCGGCAAAAAAATCAGGCTGACCCAGGCCGGAGCCCTGCTGCTGGAGCACGGCACGCGGATGGTCCGCAATATGCAAAATGCGAAAGACGCCATTGCGGAGCTGCGCCGCGGACACCAGGGCTTGTTGACGGTCGGCGTCCTGCCGTCCGATCTGGACTACCGGATGACGAAGCTGCTGGTCGACTTTCATGCCGAGTTTCCGGGCGTGAAGCTGAAGGTCGTTTCGTCCATCGACGTGTTCAATCTGGTGCTGGACAACGAAGTCGACCTGGGCATCTGGCTGGCTTCTCCGCCGGATGACCGGCTTATCCGCGTTCCTTTGTGCAGGGAAGAATATGTGCTGGTCGTATCCGAAAATCACGAATGGGCGAACCGGGACTCGGTCTCGATCGAGGATTTGCGCGGCATCCGGACGGTTATGTACCCCCAAGGCTACACAGGGCGGGAGCTGGTGGACGACTGCTGCCGGAAGCGCGGGTTTGTTTTGGACACTATTATGGAGACAGGCTCGGCCACATCGATTATGAGTCTGGTCAAAGCGAATATCGGGGGCACGGTGCAGCCGCTTCCGCTTATGGAAGCGATCAACGATCCGACGCTGCGGTGCATCCCGTTTCACGACGAGGCCCCTTATCGGGACTTCGATATTTTGCGCCGCTCCGACCGCTTTTTGGGAAAATCGGCTCAGGCGTTCATTCAAAAAACGGCCGATTACTTCAAAGAACGATGCGAGGTATAGGTAATAACTATAAAATATATTTGAATTATGTATTAGACCTATAAGTGTGCCTCCGATAAAATGGCAGAAAGGAGCAAAATCGAGGGAAAAGACGGAGGGATCTGACGATGGAAGCGAATATTGCAAGCAAGCGAGCCGAATTATCCGGAAAATTAACCGGAATACTGGATGCCCGAACGCTGGCATCTTCCCATGGAAGGCTTGCCGAGCTGCTCGCCGAAGGCATGAGCGTTCTGGACATCGGCTGCGGAACGGGAGCGATTACACGCGGAATCGCGGAAGCTGTGGGGCCTGGCGGCCGCGTAGTGGGGATTGACAGCAATCCGAAGCTGATCGAAAAAGCCCGCCAGACGCATGTCGATGTGCCTGGGTTAACCTTTGAAACCGGCGATATGTATCGGCTTGCTTATCAAGAACAATTCGACATCGTGACTTGTGCGCGCGTTTTCGTCTGGCTGAACGATCCGCTGAAAGCGCTCGAAATGATGAAAGCGGCGGCGGCAATCGGCGGACGCATCGTAATCACCGACTACAATCACGAAAAGATTGCGTGGCAGCCCGAGCCGCCGGCCAGCATGCTTGCCTTTTATTCGGCCTATTTGAAATGGCGCTCCGATGCCGGATTCGACAACGCGATTGCCGACCGGCTTCCCGATCTGTTTCGGCAAGCCGGTTTGGAAGAGATCGCGGTCACCCCTCAGCATGAGGTCGCGGTGCGGACCGATTCCGATTTTGAGCGGCGCATTGGCATTTGGGCGGATACGGCTTCAAGCCGCGGACCACAAATGGAGAGGGACGGATTTATTACCGGGCGTGAATATGCCGACGCCGAACGGGAATACCGCGAATGGGCGGCAGCGGAGGCCCGGTCGCTCACGATGTATATGCTGGCAGTCGAGGGCAGGAAAATACGCTGAAACGGACAGAGTGACATTTCTCACAGTCATTGCAGCCTGAAACAGCTACAATGAGGTTAATAAATCAGTGAGGTGAGTGCGCATGCTGTACGCTAAAATTGTTGTCGCCTTCGACGGTTCCGAAGCTTCGGAAAAAGCGCTGGATACCGCTTTGAAGATGGCCAAGCTGAACCATTTTTCCAAACTGGAAATTATCCATGTTTTTAATCTTCCGACCTACGTGCTTGGAACTTCCGTCGTTATACCGTCCATTACGATTGAAAACAATTACCTGGATTATTCCGAACAAGTGATTAATAAAATTAAGGACAAAATCGCCGATTTTGCAAATACGCACATCGAAGTGCGGCAGGGTCCGATTGCCAGAACGATTCTCGACTATGCCGTTGAAACCGGCGCCGACCTCATCATCATCGGCAGCAGAGGGCTGAGCGGGATCGGCGAGTTCGTGCTCGGCAGCGTCAGCCATAACGTCGTCATGCATGCGGCTGCACCGGTTTTGGTCGTAAAATGACCGGAAATTGAAGAACGAGATTGACGCTAAAAATTGGTATTCAAGCCGACCGGGGGTTGAATGCCAATTTTTTCTTTTTCATTGCCGGTTTTCATGCCAAAATTGTTATGATATGGATTGCGGTCATGTCCCGCCACAAATAACGTTCATTAGCGGGGCGTATGCCGAGATTGAAGCAGGAGACGGCAAAGGCTCCGTAAAGCAATTTTTCAAATCATAACGCTACAGAGCGCTGCAGGTTGTGGAACTGCACAACTGAGCGTGAGGTAGCACAACAAAGAGAAAACCTGCGAATATGCAGGTTTTTCTCGAGAAATTCGTTTATTTTGGTGAAATACATGCAAAAGTGCAGGGATATTTGCTGAAAGTGAACCTGAGCCCATGAATTCGGTAAAAAGCCTGCACAATTGCAGTAATTCTTCGGAGCCGCGTATCAAGGGCGTAAATTCATGTACTTTTGCAGGTTTTGTTCGTGCAGCCAGGCAGATGGGGACTATCGCCTGACGCGGGGAGGGCGGCAGGGGGTTCAGCAGCCTGAGCCGTTACAGAGCGTCGATGACGGATTTAAGCTCCTTGACGAACTGTTTGCCGGGCAGCGCGAGATGGCGGGTTTTCAAACGCATCAGGCGAAACGACACATCGACGTCGTCGCCTGTAATCGGCAGAGGAACGATGTTTCCGGTGCGGACATACGGGTCGAACTTCAGGCCGTTTTCCGTGTAAAATCCGACGGCGATGCCTTCGGAGATAATGCGCTTGGCGGCTTCCGAATTGCCCAATTTAAACAAAATATTCGGGGTTCCGTATTTTTGCAATGTTTGAATAAGGAAGCTCGAATTGACCAGCACGGGATGGTGGATCAGTTCAGCGAAAGTAATGCTCGCGCGCCCAGCCAGGGGGGAGTTTTTGCCTACGCAAGCCATCACTCTGCTTTCCAGCAAATTTTCGCAGATCAACTGTTTGTTAGGTTCTTCATATGGCTTGAAAACGGCGACGAGACCTATGTCCACCTTCCCGTTCTGCACTTCCTGCTTGATTTGCGGATAATCCAGCTCGATCATTTCAAGCTCGACTGCGGGATATTTGCTTTTGAAAATGGCCAGTGTGGAAGGGAGCACGCTCAAGCACAAGCTCGGCACGGAGGCGATGGATAGAAACCCTGAAAGCTCGGAGGAATGAAAACATGCCGCCTCTTTAAGCTCCTCCACCTTGCCCAAAATTTCCTGCGCTTTGCCGATGATCGCTTTGCCGTCTTCCGTCGGAATCGCTCCGAATCGGGAACGTTTGAAAATTTTAACTCCCAGCTCTTCTTCCAGACTGACGATGGCTTGGCTGATGTTGGGCTGCGAAACATGCAGCCGCTCGGCCGCTAACGAGATGGAGCCGGTGTGATGAATTTCTACAATATAAAGCAGTTGTTCAATCCGCACTGCCGCACCTTCTTTCGGACCGTTTCAGTGTCAAATACAGGGCCGGTTTTATTCTCCGTCAATGGCCGGGAGCTTGTCCGCGCTTGCTTGAGCGTTATGGACCCAACGGGACAGCAGCACGCTGATTTCGTATAAAACGAACAGCGGCACGGCAACCATCAGATGGGAGACGATGTCCGGTGGGGAAATAAGGCTTGCCGTAACGACCAGAACGAGATAGGCGTATCTGCGGAAAGCGTGCAGCCGCTTCGGGTTCAGAATGCGAAGCTTGGTCAGGAACATCACGATGACCGGGAGCTCGAAAGCAACGGATAAAGGGAGCACGATGTTAATCATAAACCCGAAATATTGGGCGATCCCGTAGGTTTGTGTCAACTCCAAGCGTTCAATGAGGCCGGTGGTAAAGGAAATGCACATCGGAAATACGATGAAATATGAAAAGGCCAGTCCCGCCGCAAAACACAAAATCGTGTAGGGGATGCAGCGAAGCGCCGCGGACCGCTCTTCCGCCGTCAAACCTTGTTTCACGAAAGCCCAAATCTGATACAAAATAAACGGCAGCGTCAACGCCAGGGAAATGGCGAAAGCGATCATCATATAGATGCGAATGCCGTCCATCGGGGAGAATACGTTCCAGGTCATTTCCGATGCGGGCGGCGTATTTTTGAGCCAGAGGACGACTTTTTGGGCGATCAAAAAGCCGGCGGCCATCGAGACGACGAGCGCGATCAGGACGCGGATGATCCGGGTGCGCAGCTCCGTCAAATGTTCGGTCAATGTCATTCGGTTCCATGTATTCATCAGTTAGCGCCTCCGGCCGATTCGATATGATGCTGCGATGTTAAGAATTGGCAATGATCCGTTTGAGTTCCATCGTATGAAAACCGTTCATCAATTTGGCATGTATATCCATTATTTTCTGAATATCCTCGAACGAATACTTGCGGATTCTTCCTTTGGTGCGTTCCGGAAAAATAAGCTGCCGGTCCTCGTAATAGCGAATTTGCCTCTCGGTCAATCCTGTTAATTCACTGACGATTCCGATTTGGATCACTTTTTTGCTCATAATTGACATCAATATACCTCCTATAATGTCAGAATATTTAACGTAATTATGACATTCTTGTTATTGAATTTAACATTTTCTTGAAAAATCTTCAAATAACCTATTTTTATTGCGGTATAAGTAATATTTATGTAATACAATCTTACATATAATCTGGACGAATGATTGTCCCGTTGATACGTTAAAAGGGCGGATTATCAAACTTTAACAAGGAGATGGGGATATGGAGACTACATCGTTCAGAGAAGAGCAAATAACCCGTAGGCAATTTTTGACGACTGTCGGCAAAATTGGGGGATCAGCCGCACTTTTCAGTGTTATGGGCACGTTAGGTTTGCTTACGCCGGAGACGATGAAAGCGGCTGATTATACGCCTCCTTCAAGCGGCGATTTGAATTCGACCAACCGCAACGGGAAAAAAATTATTATTCTCGGCGCCGGAATCGGAGGCATGACGGCCGCATACGAGCTCGGGGAAGCCGGCTACGATTGCACGCTGCTGGAGGCAAGGGCGCGTTCGGGCGGACGGGTCTGGTCCGTGCGCAGAGGAACCGCGGTTGCGGAGGTCGGGGGAGTCAAGCAGGTGGCGCGGTTTGACGATGGCATGTATTTTAACGCGGGACCGATGCGGATTCCCCAATTCCACGTAACTTTGGAATACTGCCGCAAATTCGGGGTGGCGATCGAGCCTTTCAACAATGTCAACGAAAGCGGCTATTACTACAACGAAAACGCAGGGGAGCTGTCCGGCCGGAAAATTCCGAAGCGGGCCGCCAAAGCGGACGTAAGAGGCTACGTCTCCGAAATGCTCGCCAAGGCGGTGAATCAGAATGCGCTCGACCTGCCGCTGACTTCGGAAGAGAAGCAGAAATTGGTCGCCTATCTCAAAAAAGAGGGCGATTTGAACGAGGATTTATTTTATAAAGGCTCGGAAAGGGGCGGATACGTCGAAGAACCCGGCGGCAAATTCGATGCCGGCGTCCTGAGAGATCCGTTCAGCTTAAAGGCGATCATTAATTCCGGCTTCGGTCCGTTTTTCAGCAACGAGTACAGCTACGATCAGCAGATGATGATGTTTCACCCGGTCGGCGGCATGGATCAGATTACGAAAGCTTTTGAAAAGCGGCTCGGAAACCGCATCAAGTTCCATTCCGAAGTTGTGCAAATCAAGCAATCCGCCGACGGCGTAACGGTTGTGTATAAAGATTTGAACACAGGGTCCACGCAGGAAATATCCGGCGATTACTGCATTTGCACGATTCCGCTGTCCGTTCTGAAAGATATACCGGCCGATTTTTCGGCAGAGATGTCGACGGCGATCTCCAAAATCAATTACGCGTCCGCAGGCAAAATCGGTCTCCAGTTCAAGCGCCGGTTCTGGGAGGAAGACGAGCATCTGTTCGGCGGAAGCTCGCTGACCAATATGGATATTGCGAATATTTATTATCCGCCAACCGACTATTTCGCGAAAAAAGGCATCCTTCTGGGCTACTACACGTTCGGCGCAAATGCGGATAAGCTCGGCAAAATGCCGATTGCGGAGCGGGAAAAGTATGCGCTCGCACAGGGCGCGAAAATTCATCCCCAGTACTACAAAGAATTTGAAGCTTCTTTTTCCGTGAACTGGAAAGGGATTAAGTACAATCTCGGGGGATGGGCGGCTTATACGGCCGATGACCGCAAAGCGTACTATCCGACGCTCTGCAAGCCGGACGGCCGGATTTATTTGGCCGGGGAGCATATGAGCTACATCACCGCCTGGCAGGCGGGCGCGATCGAATCGGCCCGCAAAGTCGTAACGGAGATTCACCAGCGCGTCATGCAAGAGTAGACCGAGAGGAGAGATGAACGATGAGAGCGAACAAAATGAAGCTGCTGCTGTCAGCCGCCGTATTGTCCGGCCTGATTACGGTTACCGCCTATGCGGACGGGACGGAAACGACAAGTAAATACCCGGAGGAACCGATCAACGAAGTCGAGTTTTACGGCAACCCCGCTTCTTCCATATCCGGAGGCGTGTCCGTGCCGGCAGGCTCCTCCTATTTGTTCACGAGCGGAACCGTCCCGCCTTTGCTGAACAAAGACGGCAAAACGGTGTACGAACGTTACGGAGACACGAAGACGCAGGGGACCGGCATTTTGAAGGCGATCGAGAAACAGTTGAAAGATAAAGGGCTGACGCTTGCCGACGTCATTTATTTGCGCGTGTACGTTACGGCGGACCCGGGCAAAGACAATAAATTCGATTACCAGGGATGGTTTGACGCATACGCGCAATTTTTCGGCAATGACACCAACCCCGTCAAACCGGCGCGGTCCACGGTCGGCGTAGCCGGTCTGGTCAATTCCGACTGGCTGATCGAAATCGAAGCGGTGGCGGTATTTCCGAAAAAGCACAATCAAGATTAAGGCCAAATCTAATTCAAAGATCGGAGTGATGTCGTATGCTGCAAAATATCGGGTTTCCCGGACTCATGTTGATTCTGGTCGTCATATTGGTATTGTTCGGTCCATCCAAATTGCCCGAGCTCGGGCGGGCTGTCGGACGCACCCTGCACGAATTTAAAAATTCGGCAAGAGATCTGGTCGCCGAGCCGAAGCAAGACGAGCCGGCGGAGCCCAAACGAAGCGCGGAAGCTTGATCCGGCCGCGTGCGGTGGAGCGGGGCGGGGCGCGGGAGCCGGCGCCCGGCGGCTGCGGGGGCCCGCGCCAGCCGGCGCGTTGCTGCGGCGACGGCGGAGCCACGCCGCTTGCGGTCGCGCAAGTGCAGCAGCTGCTGCGGTCGGAGCCACGCCGCTTGCGGGCGTGCAAGTGCAGCAGCTGCGGTCGGAGCCATGTCGCACGCGGTCGCGCAAGGCCAGCAGCTGCCGCCAGCGCCACGCCACTTGCGGGCGCGCAAGT
The DNA here is from genome assembly GCF_056120505.1 of Paenibacillus sp. sgz302164. Lineage (NCBI taxonomy): Bacteria > Bacillati > Bacillota > Bacilli > Caryophanales > Paenibacillaceae > Paenibacillus > Paenibacillus sp. sgz302164. Next base: position 106,569 of record NZ_JBVYOL010000021.1, read on the forward strand.
TAAGGGGCAGCTGCGGAGCCACGCCGCTTGCGGGCGCGCAAGTGCAGTAGCAGCTGCGGAGCCATGCCGCTTGCGGGCGCGCAAGTGCAGTAGCTGCGGTCGGAGCCATGCCGCACGCGGTCGCGCAAGGCCAGCAGCTGCCGCCAGCGCTCGGAAAGCCTGCAAAAGTGCATCTTTTTGCGCCCGGAAGCTCTTTCATCGCATAATTCCTGCAAATATGCAGTTTTTTTCACTCAAACGCAGAGCCAGCCCCGCTATGGGCGATAATTCCTGCACAATTGCAGGCTTTTCCTAAAAACGAGCCGCTTTCACCGAAAAAACCTGCACTTTTGCAGGTTTTCCCGCTTCTGGGGCAGAAAGAGATGAAGCTGCTGGAGGAATAGCACATAAATGGTGAGTATGCGGATAGATGGTGACGACGAGGCGGTTGCAACTTGGGTGAAGCGTATGGGGACGGCAGTTTGAATAGGCAGGGGGAGGATATGCGCCTAACGGGCAGCGAAAATGTGCTCAAAAAAATGCCTTGTGATCATAACTGCAATCACAAGGCATTTTTACGTCAAAAACATGTAAATGAACTGATTCGGCGCAAATCAATACCGAAGAACATCCAAAACCTGCCGTTCCATCTAAACCCGGAAACCGATGTTCGTCCTACAAAGGTAGGGAAAAACCAGAATTGCTCTCCATTGTTGAGCCAGACGTACGTATTGCGAAACAGGCAACCGGAGATAGCTCCCGGGTCGACTGCAAAAGGCATAACCTGCGGCTCGAATGACGGGGGAGGGGCTGTCGGAGCCTGCACTCCCTGTGGGCTTTGCGGTCCTTGCGGTCCGAAAGGTCCGAATTGGCCCGGCGGTCCTGGAGGCGGCATAAATCCCATCGATATTCACTCCTTTTCATGTTTCTCCCACATAGTATGCTGAATTAGCGGAGAAGTGCCTGTTAAAGCGCAATTAGCTACTGTCAAATACCTACAGCGGGACAATTTTCGCCAATGCCGTTGAATCGATGTCTGCATCGCCCCGAGCAGGCCGTAACGATGATTGCGACATCCGAACACGCATCCGGCCGACAAAGGCCGTCAAAGATGTACGGAATGATGAATTTCATCGTTCCAGTCAGCAGCGCCATCCGGCGGCCCGTCGCCGGCGCGATGTTTTAGCTTGGTGCCCGGAACCGATACGGATAGCGCTGCGGACACAAAGGACTGGCCTTTCCAGGACAAAAGATTTTCGACGTAGCCCAGCGTGTCCGCGTTCGTCGTGCCAATGATGCGCTGGAAGGCGAGCAGGTCGTAGCTCAAGCTTTTTTCGTTGGTCACGATCGGCTGTAAGGCGCCTATTGCCAACACTTCGCCTTGGACAGGCATTTTCAATTTGCCGTGCTCGTCGTACATTTGCGACAAATAATCGGCGCTTTTGGTGCTGATGTCGATCATAAACTGCGCGCCAAGGCGCGGGCTGGCCACGCTCACTTTGTACCCATCCTCGTAATTCACGCGGAACGCGTACTCCTCGTTGTAGCTTTCAAAATCGAACAGCTGGCGCAGCAGGCTGTGCCTGAACGAGTACACATAGAAGATACCGTACCCGCCGCTTCCTCCCGAATCGATGCCGATCCATATATCGGCGATCCGGTCCTGGTCAAAATCCCCGAGAAACAGCCTGGCGTTATAGCCGGCGCCGCTCGGAAGTTTCACTGCCGTCCGGTAATTGGTATACCCGTCCTCGATAACGAGCGTGATGTGGTCGGCAAAAAGCTCCGACGACCCTTCTGGCCTATGGCCGAGCAAGTACACGGTATCGAGAATTCCGTCTCCGGTTACGTCGCTCTGCATCGAATCCAGCACAACCATGGCGGCATGGAAAGGTCCGTGCAAAATAAACCCCTCCTGTTCTAAAGTCAATCCTGCTTTGGTCTATCTTATGTGGGCAAGAATCCATTTGCCTGTGCAGCGGCCCAGCCTACTCGGCCCAAATGGAGGGCTTTTTGCGCTAGGGTCAGCGGGGTGAAAATAAAATTTGACGCAGCAAAGATTTGCTGATATGATGGCTTATATAATTCCGATAGGAAAAGTAAGATATGTTGATCGGTTCACCGAAAACACAGCTCCTTTTTTTGAGTTGTGTTTTTTTGCATTCATTTTATTTTAGGAGGTCATGCTTGATGACAGAAAGACAATTATCTCCGGAAACTTTGGCTATCCATGCGGGGCAGCAAATCGATCCCGCCACGCAATCGCGCGCCGTGCCGATTTACCAAACGACTTCGTACGGATTCCGGGATACGGAGCATGCGGCCAATTTGTTCGCTCTCAAGGAATTCGGCAACATCTACTCGCGAATTATGAATCCGACGACGGACGTGTTCGAACAAAGGATTGCCGCCCTGGAAAACGGGGCCGGAGCGCTCGGCGTAGCTTCAGGCCAAGCCGCCATCACCTATTCGATTTTGAATATCGCGGGAGCGGGAGACGAGATCGTATCGGCAACGAGCCTGTACGGGGGCACTTTTAATTTGTTCGCCACCACTCTGCCAAAGCTTGGGATTACGGTGAAATTCGTCGATCCGGGCGATCCGGAAAATTTCCGCAAAGCGATTACGAACAAAACGAAAGCTCTTTACGCCGAAACGATCGGCAATCCGAAAGGGGACGTCCTCGACATTGAAGCGGTCGCCGCCATCGCCCACGAGAACGGCATTCCGCTTATTGTGGACAATACGTTTCCGAGTCCGTTCCTGCTGCGTCCCATCGATTTTGGCGCGGATATCGTCGTCCATTCGGCCACGAAATTTATCGGCGGGCATGGCACGTCGATCGGTGGCGTCATCGTGGACGGCGGCAAATTCGACTGGAAAGCGAGCGGCAAATTTCCCGGCTTGACGGAACCGGACCCGAGCTATAACGGCGTCGTATATACCGAAGCGGTCGGGCCTGTCGCCTACATCATTAAAGCACGGGTGCAGCTGCTGAGGGATCTGGGCGCTTCTTTGTCCCCATTCAATTCATTCCTGCTGCTGCAAGGGCTGGAGACGCTGCACCTGCGGTTGGAACGCCACAGCGAGAATGCGCTGAAAACGGCGCAGTATCTGGAAAAGCACCCTTTGGTCGAGTGGGTGAACTACCCCGGTTTGGAGAGCCACGCTTCGTATGCACTGGCGCAAAAGTATTTGCCCAAAGGTCAGGGAGCCATTTTGACTTTCGGCATTAAAGGCGGCATAGAGGCAGGCAAAAAATTGATTCACGCCGTCCGCTTGTTTTCTCACCTGGCGAATGTCGGAGATTCCAAATCGCTCATCATTCATCCTGCGAGCACGACGCACCAGCAGTTGAGCGAAGCCGACCAGGCCAAAGCGGGCGTCACGCCCGGATTGATCCGTCTATCGATCGGGACGGAGGCAATCGGCGATATTTTATACGATCTTGAGCAGGCTTTGGCGGCGAGTCAGGCCATTCATGCGGAATGAAGGGAGTTTGGCAAACATGATAAAAGTGAAAGCACCGGCTCAATATTGGAACCAGCCCGGCATTGTATCGCAAGCCGGACGGCATATAGCGGAAATCGGCAAGCGCGCCTTTATTATCGGCGGCGGCAAGGCGCTGGAGACAGTCAAACCTGCGTTTTACGGCAGCCTGGACGAATCGGGGATCGACTATTCCACGCATCTCTTCTCTGGAACTTGCACGACCTATGAAATCGATGCGTACGCCCGCGAGGCAGCGGCAGACAGCAGCGACGTCATTATCGGCGTTGGCGGCGGCAAGGCGCTGGATTTGTCCAAAGCGGTCGGCGACAAGCTCGACCTGCCTGTCGTGACGGTCCCTACCATTGCGGCCACCTGTGCCGCTTGGTCGGCGCTTACGGTGCTGTACGACGCGGAGGGCCGCTCCACTGGCTATTTACCGCTCAGGCACTCGCCGGCGCTGGTGCTGGCCGACACGCGCGTTTTGGCGCTAGCGCCCAAGCGCTATCTTGCATCGGGCATAGGCGACACGATCGTCAAGTGGTACGAAGTCGGCGTCAACGTGAAGGATGCGCCCGAAGCGCTGGACGTCCGGATCGGGACGCAGACGGCCAAACTGGCGCTCGATTTGCTGCTGCAGCACGCGCCTCGGGCTTACGAAACGGCGGGCAGCGGAGAGGTGACTCCCGCATTCGTCGAAACGACGAACGCCGTGCTGCTGCTGGCCGGTCTGGTCGGCAGCCTGAGCGGGGGAGCGGCCCGGGCCGGAATCGCCCACGCGATCCACTCCAGCCTGACCTATTTGCCGGAAACGCGCGGTACGCTGCACGGGGAGAAAGTCGCCTACGGACTGCTCGCGCAAGTTATTCTCGAAGGGAAGCCCCGGGAAGAAATCGAGCGGTTGGGGGCATTGCTGCACGGCTTCGGACTGCCGATTACGCTGAAAGCGCTCGGCATCGGCAAGGACGCGGCTGAGGTGGCGGCCGAAGTAGCGGAAGGCGTGCTGCTTCCGGAGGCGGCGGTCAGCGGGCTGCCGTTCCGGGTTAACGAAGAAACGTTGGCTCAGGCCGTTTATCGAACGAATGAAGTAGGACAACAAATTGAACTGGCATACGAAAGGGCGAATCCGAACTATGAAACGATCCAAACATAAATTGTTTTCCGGCACCGCATTTTTGCTTGTTCTCGCTCTGCTGGAGGGCTGCGCGAGCAGCGCTTCGACGGGAGGAAGCGCGTCCCGAAGCTCCGCGTCGCCGGAAGCGTCTTCCGCATCCCCGAATGCGGCCGTGTCAGCGTCGGGAGCCAAAGTCGATTTGAGCAAAGTGGCTTTGCGGATCGGCCAGACGGGATGGGCGAACCTGGATATCGGTTTTAAAGCCGCCGGGCTGCGCGATACCCCGTACAAAATCGAATTCAGCGTGTTCCAGGGCGGCAACCTGCAGCTGGAGGCGATGGCGGCCAGCCATCTGGACGTGGCGCTGACGAGCGAAATTCCGCCGATTTTTGCTTCGCAGGCTGCGGGCGGCGGCAATTTTAAAATTGTTGCGGTGCAGGAGGCGAACACCTTAAATCAGGAACTGGTTGTGCCCAAGGGCTCGCCGATCAAAAGCGTCGCCGATCTGAAAGGCAAGCAGGTGGCCTATGTCGGCAGCACGACCGCACATTATTTTTTGCTCAAAATGCTGCAGCAAAACGGCCTGAAATGGGAGGATATCAAGCCCGTTCAACTGTCGACTTCCGACGGATTGGGCGCGCTCGTCGGCGGCAAAGTCGATGCGCTGGCCAGCTACGGGAATGCGATTATTTCGGCCCGCCAGAACGGGGCAACGACTTTGGCCAGTGCAAAAGATATTTTATCCGGCAACTTCCTGATCGAAGCGCTCCCTGAGGCGATTGACGATCCTGGCCGGCATGCGGCGATTGTGGATTTTTTGCAGCGCCTGAACAAATTTTACGAGTGGACACGCAATAACCAGACGAAGTGGGCCGAAATTACGGCGGACAATACGAAGCAGGCCGTGGACCAGGCACTCGCTACTCTGAAAGAGGGCGAAGCGCAGCGCCCGTCGCGCATCGTCGCGATTTCCGACAAGGCGATCGCTTCCGAACAAGACGTAGCCGACGTGCTTCAAAGCGTGAATCTGCTCAAACAAAAAGTGAATGTCAACACAACCTGGAGTCATGCGTTTGACGAGGAGCTAAAGAAACCATGAAGCGAAACGGCTTGTTTGACAAAATCGCCCCGTGGATCGTTCCCGTCGTGATTTTGCTGGCGTGGCACGTGCTGACGACCGGCGGGGCGCTGGCGACGAATATTTTGCCGCAGCCGCTAAAGGTATTGAGCACCTTCTGTGAGCTGGTCCAGAGCGGCGACCTGCTGAAGCATATCGGCGTCAGCTCCAAAAGAGCGCTCAGCGGCTTTGTGATCGGCGGCGGGATCGGGTTCCTGCTGGGGCTCGTTAACGCCGTTTTTTATACGGCGGACAAATTGGTCGATTCGTCGATCCAGATGGTCCGCAACATTCCTCACCTGGCGCTTATTCCGCTGGTCATCATCTGGTTCGGCATCGGTGAGGAAGTCAAGCTGGTGCTTGTGTCTCTGGGCGTATTTTTTCCGGTCTACTTGAATACGTTCCACGGCATCCGCTCCATTGACCCCGGGCTGATCGAAATGGGCAAAGTGTACGGGTTAAAACGGTTTTCGCTGTACGCGCACGTCATTTTGCCCGGCGCACTGCCGTCCATTCTCGTCGGCGTCCGTTATTCGCTGGGCATCACCTGGCTGACCCTGATCGTCGCCGAGACGGTCGCTGCGGATTCCGGCATCGGGTATATGGCGATGCAGGCGAGAGAGCATTTGCAGATGGACATCATCGTGCTCAGCATTTTGATCTATGCGCTCCTCGGAAAGCTGTCGGATTCGATCGCCAAGCTGCTGGAGCGGAGGTTTTTACGGTGGAGCCCGAATTTCCAAAAAGCATCCTCATGAAGATGGAAGGAGAAGCAGCATGAGCAAAATATCGACCGGAACACGCATCCAGATCCAAAAGCTGCGCAAACAGTTCGGGAGCAAGCCGATTTTAAGCGATCTCGACATCACGATCGGGCATGGCGAATTTATCGCGATCGTCGGCCGCAGCGGATGCGGCAAAAGCACGCTGCTGCGCCTGATCGCCGGGCTGGACCAACCGACGGGGGGCACGATTCTGCTGGGCAATGACAGAGGCGATGCGGCGCATTCCGCTACGCGGTTCCTGTTCCAGGAAGCCCGGCTGCTGCCGTGGAAAACCGTGCTCGACAACGTACGCGTCGGCGCTCCGCGCAAGGACAAGGCGCTGGCCGCTCAGGCGCTCGGGCAAGTCGGCCTGGCGGAACGCGCTGGCGAGTGGCCGAGCGTACTCTCCGGCGGGCAAAAGCAGCGCGTCGCGTTGGCGCGCGCGCTCGCCAGTCATCCGCGCCTGCTGCTGCTGGATGAACCGCTCGGCGCGTTGGACGCCTTGACGCGCATCGAGATGCAGAGCCTGATCGAGCGGCTCTGGCTGGAGCAGGGCTTCACTGTCATCCTCGTTACACACGATGTCAGCGAAGCGGTGGCGCTGGCCGATCGGGTGCTCCTGATCGATCAGGGCAAAATCTCCCTCGACACGCGCATCACGCTAGCCCGGCCGAGGGAGCGGGACAGCGGTTTCGCTTATTTCGAAAACCTGATCCTCAACCGGGTCATGGACAGAGAAGAACATTCGGCGGCCGCCCCCGTCCCCGAGGAGAAAAAGCTGGCTTATTCCATATAAGCCGAAACGGGCCGGCGAGTGCCGTGAAATAAATAAGCAATAGAATTAAATCATAATAGGCTCGGTTCTATTGAAATAGAATCAGGCCTATTTTTGTGGAAGATTTTACGATGGGTATTACGGATTTGGAAAAGTACATCTGCATGCTTCCGGAGTTCTTCACGAAGTGCATTTGCCCATTTCGGAATGTTGCCATGAATCACAATCCGGTCATAGCAAGTACCCCGGCAAAATCCTATTGCTTGGGCAATGTTGAGTGGAGTTTCTTCGGAGGGAGCAGAGTCATAAATCCTTGCGGGGAATATTATCGTTGGATAATCGAACTGCGGATTGGGAATAAAATAGAAGTAAACGTGTGGATTAGATAACCAATCGAGGAAAGGGATGGGTGCATGACATTTCAAATTTCACGTCTTCTTAGACGTCCAAAACCGAAACGTACGCCCGACATCTCGTGGTTGGATGATCAATCGCTGTACGATCAGGGTCCGCTTCCCGTAAGCTTTGACGAAGCCTGCAGCTTGTTCCGGTCGATATGGGCAAACTGCGGCGATGTTGAATACCGCGAAATCCGCGTCGGCGAAACAAGAGTAACCGTCATTTGGATTGGCACGTTGATCGATAAGCAATTAGTGCAGTCAGGCATTGTGGAGCCGCTTGTCCATTGTCGGGAGCCTAGGCTCGACATGTCTACACTCGAGCAGCTATTGCCCGCACCCTCGTACCAGAGAGTGGGGACGATTCAGGAGGTCAATCAAGCCATCGGGAACGGCATGGCAGCGGTTATCGCTGAAGGCATCGGGCAAGGATTGGTTATCGATGCCGCTGGATTTAATGAGCGTTCTCTCGGGAAGTCAGATCTGGAACCGGCTGTGATTGGACCTCAAGTGGCTTTTGCAGAACATTTGACAAAGAATATTGGGCTGATTCGCCGCAGGCTGAACAGTCCACGCGTCAAAATAGAGTTTATGACGATCGGAAAAGTTTCGCACACGCAAATTGCTATTCTTTACGTTGACGGTATTACGAAACCGGGCTTTGTAGAAGAAACGCGGAAGCGGCTAAAGCACATCCAGGTCGACGGCATTTTGGATGCAAATTATTTGGACGAGCTGATCAGGGACGCCCCTTTCTCCCTTTTCCCGACCGCACAGTCGACAGAGCGGCCTGACCGTATGGCAGCCGCTCTTTTGGAAGGGCGCGTCTCGATCATGACGGACGGAAGCCCGCTTGTCATGCTCGCACCGACAACATTTTTCAGCTTGCTACAGGCGGATGAAGATTATTACCAAAACTACATTACCGCATCGGCTATCAGAATGCTGCGGCATTGCGCGTTTTGGCTGTCCTTATTAACGCCGTCATTATACGTGGCATTGGTTACTTATCATCAGGAAATGGTTCCGACTGTCTTGCTCATTACGCTGGTCAAAAGTCGGGAGGGAGTTCCTTTTCCCGCTTTTGTCGAAATGCTGATTATGGAATTCTCGTTCGAAATTTTGCGCGAAGCCGGAATTCGGTTACCTCGCGGGATCGGTCAGTCCGTAAGTATCGTCGGAGCGCTCGTCGTGGGAGAGGCTGCTGTCAGCGCGGGGCTCGTGTCCCCGTTAGTGGTTATTGTCGAGGCATTAACCGGAATTGCCTCCTTTACCGTTCCTTCCTATTACCTCGGCACGTCTATCCGTTTCCTGCGATTCCCTTTTGTCGTGATGGCAAGCACATTCGGTTTGTATGGCATCGTTGTTTCTTTGCTGATGCTGCTTACCCATTTGGTGTCGTTGCGTTCCTTCGGCGTACCGTATTTGTCCCCCGTTGCGCCATATATCCGCGCTGATATGAAGGATGTGTTTATTCGTGCGCCGTGGTGGAAGATGAGAGAGAGACCGCAAATGTTCGAAACGAAGAACACAGTACGGGGACGAAGTCGCTCGATCATCCTCCCGGACACCGGCCAAGAGGATGATCGGGCATGAAGAAACTTTGGCTTCCGCACAAGTTATTGCGTGGGATCATCATCGTATTGTCGTGCTTGACTGTTTCAGGCTGCTGGGATCGGATCGAATTGCAAGAAATGTCCATTATTATGGGCATGGGTATCGATCGGTCAGAGAACGGGTCAACGCGCGTTACAGTGCAAATCATCGATACCTCGGGTGCCGGCGCGGGAAAAGCGGGAGAAGTTCAAAAGGGCAAAGCGCAAGAGGGCGGAAAAGGGTATTTAATACTCGAAGAGCAAGCCCCATCCCTGGAAGAAGCACTGCAAAAGTTTTTTCAGAAATCGGGGCGGCGTATGTTTTTTTCCCATATCGCCATCATCGTGTTCGGCAACGGTTTTGCGGAACAAGGGATCGGACAAACCCTCGAATACTTTGAAAGAAGCCGCGATTTTCGCCGTATCCAGCTGCTTGCGGTTACAAGCGGAACAGCGGCCGAGGTGCTGAACGGTTTTACAGGGGTGGAACCGGTCACCGCAAAAGGGATTCAGGAGCTTATTTTCAACCAAATCAACACGTCGATTACCTTGGAAAGCAGCGAGCTTCAGTTTGATCAACGGTTTCTTGCTCCCTCCCATTCGTCAGTCCTTACCTGGGTAGATAACAATTCGAAAGGCGAAGTGGTATTGAAAGGAATTGGGGTATTTCAAGGCGGGCGCTTGACCGGATTGATTCCGGGAACGAAATCCAGAGGGGTTCTCTGGTTTCTGAACAAAGTCAACAGGGCGCAGTTGGAAGTGCCGTGCGAGGAAGACAATGAACGTACCATGATCGAAGTGCAGCAAGCAAAAGTCAAGGTAAAGCCTGTTCTTACGGAAGCAGCCCCCCTCTTTCAGGTGAGCGTCAGGGGAGAAGGGGTAATCCGAAAGCTTTGTACCCAGAAAGATTTGACGGCGGAGACCATACATTCGTTGGAGAAGAAATTATCGGAAGCGATTCAAAAGGAAATGGAAAGCTCGCTTTCCGTTCTTCGGAAAAGTCAAACGGACGCCATAGAGTTCGGCACGAAACTGTTTATAAAAGATCCGCGGGCGTGGCGGAAAATCGCCACCGAGTGGCCGAGTATTTTTCCGAATTGTAGGGTGGAATATTCGATTCTGATTGAGATTAAGCGGCCGGGTATGAATACAAAACCGGTTCAGAAAGTATTTACCCCGGAAAATAATCCGCCGACATTAAATTTGAAGGGATCCGGCGAATGATCTATTTCAGTATTCTCTTTATCTTGGGACTCTTATTCGAATGGCGTGTCCTGTGGCACACCGGGGAGCGGCGGGAATGGGTCATCCAATCATGCCTGATCGTGCTTGGATCGACTATGGCCGCTATGGTTCACTGGCGGTTGAATCAATTGTTTGACCCGTTAAGATGGATCAACGGCATCTTTCGACCTTTAACAAAGTGGCTGTATCAAATCTTGTAAAGGGAGGATCCGAGGTGCAGCAGCAAATTTCGCAAAGGCAGCTGGGTTTTATTCTTTATTTCCAGATCCTTGGCCTTGGCATTCTGATTTATCCATTTGCGATCGGCCAATCTGTTGTTCGAGACGCCTGGATGATCGGGCTTACTTTTATACTTAGCGTCGTTGCTATTACGGCGGTCATCGTTTGCTTCATGAAGACGTTTCCGAATCTAACCTTGATCGAAGGTCTCCACACGGCTTTCGGCCGGTGGTTGGGATCGACCATCGCGATGTGGATCCTATTCTGGATTTACATGATAACGTGCATTGATACGTTGGAAACGATGCTTTTTTTGAACAACACCCTTTTTCCGAATACCCCGAACTATGTCATTACGGCGTTGTTTATCTTTCCCGTCTCCTATGCCGTCTATATGGGGTTGGAAGTGCTTGGGCGGCTGGCGGAAATCGTGTCTCCCGTCACAGTCGCACTGACGATTTTTTTGTTTCTGATGGCCATGAGAAACGCGAATATCACCAATATCCAACCCGTACTTGCGGACGGATTAGGTCCTGTCCTGCGGGGATCCATGGTTCCATGGGCAGCGGGTATGAAGTTCATCGTGACCTTATTTTTAGCACCGTCTTTGCAAAAAGGGTTCCGGGTCGGGCGCACTCTCCTGATAATCGGGACGCTCGTCGGTTTAACGGGCTTATTCACCGAATTGTCAACGACTCTGATACTGGGACAAACCCGTACCTACTCGGGCTATCCCATTTTGGAAGTTGTTCGGACGATCCGGATCGGCACCTTTGTCGAACGGTTGGATACAATTTATGTAACGGTGCTGATCGCTACGACCTTTATCGATATCATCGTGCTGCATTACTGTATCGCCTCTGGGCTCAAACAGCTGTTCCAACTAAAACAGTACCGGCCGCTCGTATGGAGTACGGGAATGCTTATCTGGGCCGGCAGCATGTTTTTTTTACGCGATAGCCAAACAGAAAAAAACTTTGTTTTATTAACAGCCCCTTCGTATTTTTATTTTAACGGCATCGTCATCCCTGTGCTGGCTATCGCCATTCACCTCTTTCGACGAAGGAAGCCTTGACCGGAAGAGCACCGGAAAATCTGTGTTTTTTAATTGATTTATAGCGTGAATAAATGGCACCAAGATGCGTTCATTGGAAATTCCAGTTACAAATTCTTCGAGGGGCAACGATTATTTTCAGCATTAATCAGCATAGATAAAATAAAACCTAACTTCATACAGGTCATGCAGCATTAGGAGTGCGCGCCTGGCCTGATAAAAACAGGGACCTGACTCCCGGCAGATAATGCTGCTTGGAGCCGGTCCCTTGTTCGGTTTAGCGGGCCGGGGCGAAGCCCTCCACCTGCTTGAGAATCCGCTCGATGTGTTCGAGCGTCTCCGGTGCAAGCGTGATGTCCACGGCTTGTACGTTTTCCTCGATCTGCTGCGGATTGGTTGCGCCGATCAGGGCGGAGCTGACGCCCGGCTCTCTCAGCACCCATGCCAGCGCAAGCTGCGACAGCTTGATGCCGAGATCGCCGGCCAACCGCTCGAGCTCCTGCACGCAGCCCAGCACCTGATCGTTCAAATAGCTGCCGATGACGCCGTTGATCGAGCTGTTCGCCGCTCGGCTGTTCGCAGGGAGCGCTTGTCCGGGCTTGTATTTTCCGGTCAGAATGCCTTGGGCGAGCGGCGAAAAGACGATTTGCCCGATGCCTTCCCGAACGGACACGGGGATTACCTCGCGCTCGATATAGCGCTCGAACATGTTGTAAATCGGCTGGTTGGAAATGAGCGGCCGCAAGTTGAGTCTTTTGCCGATGCCTGCAGCATCCGCGATTTGGGCGGCGCTCCATTCGCTGACGGCGGCATATAGGATTTTGCCCTGCGCCGTCAAATCGTCCAGAGCGTGCAGCGTTTCTTCCGGAGGCGTGTTCGGATCGTACCTGTGGCAAAAATAAATGTCGATGTAGTCGGTACCCAGCCGCTTTAAGCTGGCTTCGCACTGCTCCATGATGTGCTTGCGGGAAAGTCCGCGGTCGTTCGGGCCTGTACCCATCGGGAAATACACTTTGGTCGACAGCACGTAGCTGGACCTTTCATACGGCTTGAGCGCGGCTCCGATCGCTTTTTCGCCTTCGCCGGTGTTGTAGGCGTTGGCCGTATCGAAGAAGTTGATTCCGCTTTCAAACGCTTTGCGAACGCACGCGTCGGCAGCCTGCTGCTCGGCCGCAGTACCGTAAGTAAGCCAACTGCCGAGGCCGATTTCGCTCACTTTGAGTCCGCTTTTTCCTACATTTCTATATTTCACTGGTGCTCATCCTTTCTTAAACCGGGTTGTGAAAATTATATATGCAAGCGGGCATTCTGCAAAGTACGCAAAAGGTTTTCATTAAGTATCCTTGATGAAAGTAACTCAACTAAACTTTTCAAAGCAAGGCATTTAATTTGTCGGGTAACCGGATGCGGCGCGCAGCGGTATACTTGAAGAAATGCAAGCGTTTTCCAAACGTGCGGAAGGCGCTGCCGGACATTTTGTACGTTTCAGGAGGAGTCAACCGTATGGATCATCGCAAGGAGCCAGTTCCGTCATTATACCGGCTGTTCGCAGGCAGCTTCGATATCGGGGCGGCCGTGAGCCCGCAGACGCTGCAGACGCAAGCCGATTTGCTTGTGACGCACTACAACAGTCTGACCGCAGAAAATCATATGAAATTTAGCGAGATTCATCCTGAGCCTGGCCGCTACACGTTTGAGCGTGCCGATGCGATTGTCGATTTTGCGGCGCAGCACGGCAAAAAGGTGCGCGGCCATACGCTGGTCTGGCACAACCAGACGCCGGATTGGGTTTTTGCCGGCGCTGACGGGAAGCCCGCGGCCAGGGACGTGCTGCTGGAGCGGATGCGGGAGCACATCGACTGCGTCGTGAAGCGGTACCGCGGCGCGGTATACGCGTGGGACGTCGTCAACGAAGCGATTGACGACGGCGAGGGCGGAACGCTCCGCAAGTCCGGGTGGCTGGAGTCGATCGGCGAGGACTATATCGCGAAAGCGTTCGAATACGCGCATCAGGCGGACCCGGACGCGTTATTGTTTTACAACGATTACAACGAGACCGACCCGGTGAAGCGGGTGAAAATATTCGGCCTGGTCCAGTCGCTGCTCCGTCAGGGCGTGCCGATCCACGGCATCGGCCTGCAGGGGCACTGGAACATTTACGGCCCGCCGCTGGACGAAATCCGCGAAGCGATCGAGCGCTACGCGGCGCTCGGCTTGCAGCTGCAAATTACGGAGCTGGATTTGTCCGTTTTTGAATTTAACGACCGCCGCACTGACATCGTGCATCCGACGGAAGCGATGATGGAGTTGCAGCAGCGCCGGTACGAAGACATTTTCAGATTGTTCAACGAATACAAGGGCGTCATTACAGCCGTGACGTTCTGGGGCGCTGCGGACGACTATACGTGGCTCGACAATTTTCCGGCGCAAGGCAGGAAAAATTGGCCTTTCCTGTTTGATGCCGGGCATGCCCCGAAAGGCTCGTTTTACCGGGTTGCGCAGCTGCGGGCGTAAAAATTCCTTTGCGAATCGGCCGATATCCCGTACAATATGAGCCAGACGCCGACACTTACATAACGAACGCGAGCCCGGTACATGCTGCCGGGCTCGCTTTGCCATCTTTTTCAGGAAAGGAACGGATGCTTCCATGTACAAAGTTTTGCTGGTTGACGATGAACCTTACGTGCGCATGGGTCTGCTCGGCATGATCGACTGGGAAGGGCTCGGCTACAGCGTCTGCTATGAAGCGGACAACGGACAAGACGCCCTTGACATCATCGCCAAGGAACAGCCGGATGTGGTCATCACGGATATTCGCATGCCTGTTTTTGACGGCCTGCAGCTCATCGAGCAGGTGCAAACGCGCAGCATAAGCACTTGCAAGTTTATTATTTTAAGCGGTTACAATGATTTTGCGTATGCACAAACCGCGCTTCGGCACGGCGTAAGCGACTATATGCTGAAACCGATCGAGGAAGAGGATCTGGAGGAAATGCTGCGCAAGCTGGCGCAGCAAATCGGCGACGAGCGCCGGCGCCGCGAATTGCTGAGCCGGCAGGCCCTGGCAAGCCTGTTCGAGCAGCTGTCCTGCGGCAGCAATGCGGATGCCGCGCTGCGGGAGCTGGCGCCTCTTGTCTGCGTCCCCAAAGGCGCGCTCGTGCGCTGCGGCATTGTGGAAATCAACCGCGGCGTCGGCGCGGAGGGCGGGGTGCCCGCAGGCCGGGAAGCCGACGACCCGTTGACCGTTGCGGAAGCGCTTCGCTCGCTGACGGGGCGTTCCTCCGGGCTCGCGTATGCTCTGCGCCGCAACCACTGCGCTTTCATCGTCGGCAGCGACATGCTGCAGCAGCATGGAGGGAGCGCGGAGCGGTTCGCGGGAGCGCTGCAAAACGAGCTGGAGCGGCGTCTTCGCCACCCGGTCTGCGTGTACGTCGGCATCGGTGTGAAAGATATGCAGTCGCTCGGACAATCGGTCCGGACCGCCAATGAGGCGTTTCAGTACAAGTATGTGCAGAGCTTGAAAGGGGTGATCGTTCACGAGACGGCGAAGGCGGTTCCCCTTGTCTACGCAGAGCCGGATGACAGCTTGTTTCATGCGATCGTCGAAGCGGCCGAAGAGCGCGATACGGACCGGCTCAGCGCGGGGGTGCAGCGGCTGTTCGCGGAACTCGCGGCAAAGCCGATGGCCAAAGACGCGATTCGCGCGATTTTGAACCGTTACGTGCATAAAGCGGTCGGCATCCTGCAGAGCATGGAGGGCCCGGTTGAGCGGCTGGCTGCGCTAAGGCCGATGCTGGAGTGGGACCGCCACTCGCTTACCCTGCAGCAGCTTGGCGAGCTGTTCCGGGCGTTCATGCTGGAAAGCGCCGAATGGATGGACCGGCTGCGCGGCGAGCAGACGAAAGGCAGCATCCACAAAATTAAAGCTTACATCGAAAAGCATTATCAGGAGAACATCAATCTCAAAAGCATCGCCGCCGAATTTTTTATGAATCCCGTATATGTCGGCCAATTGTTCAAGAAGAAATACGGCATGTATTTCAACGAGTTTCTGCTGTCGATCCGCATCGGGGAGGCCAAGCAGCTGCTCAGGCAAACGGACCTGCGCATTTACGAAATTGCCGAAAAGGTCGGCTTCAACAATGCGGACTACTTCGTGACCCAATTCGAAAAAACTGAAGGACTCCCTCCATCCGAGTACCGGAAAAAACTTTTGACCAAACGAGGCGGCTGCTCAGATGAAAAAACGGTTCTTTCAACTTGACAATGTAAGGCTGCGGAACAAGCTGCTGATGCTGTATGTGCTGTGCGTGTTCATTCCGATTTTGCTGACAAATCTCATTTTTTACAGCATTACGACGCATAACGTGAAGAGGCAAAAAATGGAAGATATTTCATTGAATCTGGAAAAGCTGAGAAACGATTTCCGCGCCAAAATCGACAACGCCGTCGGGATATCGTCCGTTTTTTATACCGATAATTTGTTGAACGAGGCTTTGGAGCAAAAGTATACCGAGGCGATCGGCTTCGTCCGCCAGTACAATTCGCAGATCGCGGGAGTGCTCAGCAAATATACGCCGATTTACAAGGAAATCTCGTCGATTGAGCTGTATACCGATAATCCGACGATTATCGATTCGGGCGGCGTGCATCCGATTACGGACGTTACGCGGACGGAGGCGTGGTACCGCAGTTTGCAGCAATCGCTCCGCGCCGGGCAAACGTATCCGCTCGTCATTCGCGCCGGCTCCGGGGAGGACTCGTTCAGCGGGCTTACGCTTATACGGTACATGAACTATTTTGCCTCCCAGAATACGTACAACAAATATTTGAAAATCGACCTGAGCCCCGACGCCATCAAGCAGTTGTTCGGCAGCCAGACATTGCAGGGACGCCTCTACCTGCTGGACGACAGGGGGGACATCCAGTATTCGACCGATACGGGCCTGGACTGGAGCCGGGGACAGATCAACTTCAATACGCTGCCTGTGCCGAAAGATGCGATCGTGCTGGAGGAAAAGTACACCGTCAACTACTTGAACGGGTGGCGCATCGTGCTCATCTCCGATTCGCACGTCCTCGACGCGGTGCGCAAGTCGCGGGAATTCGTCATTTACTTGGCGCTCGCCAACATTTTGCTGCCGACGCTCCTCATTATTTGGATCAGCCGCTCGCTGCACGTCCGCCTCGTCCGCATTGTACAGCATATGAAAAAAGTGAAAAACCAACATTTCGAGCTGATCGGCGAAAATGAATCCAAGGATGAAATCGGCCAGCTGACGCGCGAATTCAACCGGATGACCGTCCAGATCAAAAGCCTGATCGATGACGTCTATATCGCCGATATCCAGAAGAAGGACCTGGAGCTGAAGCGCCGCCAATCGCAGCTGCACGCCCTGCAAAGCCAGATCAACCCGCATTTTCTGTTCAACGCCCTTGAAACGATCCGCATGCGCAGCATCATCAAAGAGGAAAACGAAACGGCCAAAATTATTAAAAATATGGCGAAAATGTTCCGCCGTTCCCTGGAATGGGGCGGGGATTGGGTCACGTTCCGGGATGAGATGGACCTGATCCTGTGTTTTCTGGAAATTCAGCGGTACCGGTTCGGCGACAAGCTGAGCTACCGCTTCGATGTGGACGAATCGGTCTACGACTGCACGATTCCGAAAATGACGCTGCTGCCGTTCATCGAGAATGCCAGCATTCACGGCATCGAGCCGCAGCAGGGCGAGGGCATGATCGAGTTGAAGGCGCAGCGCAGCGCCGAACGGCTGCTGTTCACGTTGTCGGACAGCGGGATCGGCATGCCTCCGGAGAAGCTCGCTTCCTTGCACGCATACATGATGAGCGGCGAAGAGGTCAAGGAGCACGTCGGCATGAAGAACGCTTATTTGCGATTGAAGCTGTATTACGGCAGCAGCGCTCAAGTCGCTATTTCCAGCGAATACGGCCGTGGGACGGCCGTTACGATCTCGATTCCGGCTGACCGCGACTGCGCGGATGCGGCATCTATGCTTTCCTAAGAAGATGCTAAAGTTTGCCGGGTAATCAAAATAATAGCGATTCTTTATAATGAAAGTGCTTACAGCGAATCGTTTGAAAGGGGAGTTTCAACCAGGATGAAGAAGTTAAAATGGTTTACGGCCGGCTTGCTGCTGACGCTTTCGTTAAGCGCTTGCGGCAGTGCGGATACGGCCAAGCCCGGCGCTTCGGGCGCGGCGGCCGGCCCCGGCGGCACGGCTGCTTCGGCGGACGACAAGGCGCCGGTCACATTTTCGATGTTTATTTTTAATGCAGGCAAGAACATCAATACGAACGAGACGCCGATCGGCAAAGAGCTGGAGAAGCAGACAGGGGTCAATTTCAAGCTGGAGAAGCTGGTCGGCGAATCGAAGACCAAAGCCGGCGTCATGATCGCCAGCAACGAATACCCGGACGTTATTCAGCCGGAGGGCGAAATCGACAAGTTTTTGGACGCCGGAGCGTTCATAGCGCTGGACGACCTGATTGAGAAATACGGTCCGAACATCAAGCGCGTGTATGGCCCGTATTTTAACAAAATGAAGCAAAAAGACGGTAAAATTTATCATCTTCCTTTCAGCGCGAATCAGGGCTACATCGCCAACCCGAACGTCGATCAAGGGGCGTTCTGGATTCAGTGCGGCGTCCTCAAGGAAATGGGCTATCCGAAGGTGACGACGCTTGACGAATACTTCGATTTGATCAAGCAGTACAAGGACAAGCATCCGCAGGTCGACGGCAAGGATACGATCGGGTTCTCGATGCTGACCTATGACACGAACTTTTTTACGATTACGAATCCGCCGATGCATCTGGCCGGCTATCCGAACGACGGCGACGTGATCGTCGACATGAAGTCGCGCGAAGCGAAAGTGTACGCCGTGGACGACATCACCAAGCGTTGGGTGAAAAAGCTGAACGACATGAACGCCGCAGGCTTGTTCGACAAAGAGTCGTTCACGATGAATAAAGATCAATATTTGGCCAAATTGACTTCCGGCCGTGTGATCGGCTACTTCGCATACGACTGGCAGGTGGGCGACGCCCGCAACAATCTGAAAAAAGCCGGCGTCGACGACAAGCGCTACATGCCACTGCCGATCGTGTTCGACAAAGGCTCGAAGGACCAGTACCTCGATCCTCCGGGCTTCGTGAACAACCGCGGCGTCGCGATTACCAAAAGCGCGAAGGACCCGGTTCGCATCGTCAAGTTTTGGGACAACCTGCTGAAAGAAGACAATCAGGTGCTGATGCAGTGGGGCATCAAAGGCCAAACCTATGAAGTCGACGATAAAGGGAAGTTTTACCGCACGGACGAGCAAATCGCCAAAGTCGCCGATCCCAAGTTTTATGAGGATTTCGGGCTTAAGGATTTCGCCTGGAACTGGCCGCGCTACGGCAATTCCTCCGTGCTGAAGGACGGCAATGCGTTCGATCCGAACAAGCAGCCTTCGGTAGCCGAGAAAAATTTCACCGACGGCGACAAAACGATATTGAAAGCTTACAACGCGAAAGTGTTTACCGATTTGTTGAGCACGCCGGACGAACGCCCTTGGTATCCCGCATGGAGCATCAACAAAGGCCAGGGCACGCCGGAACAAATTTTCGGGCAAAAAAGCAGCGATGTCCAGAAAAAATATTACCCGGAAATGATTCTCGCCGCGCCTGACAAATTCGACAAATTGTGGGGCGATTACACGGCGCAAATGAACAAATTGGACGTAAAAGGATACGAAACGTTCGTCACCAAAATCGTGCAGGCCCGCGCGGCAGGCGATTGGTCCAAATAGCGTCACGGGGTGCCGGGCACGGGCGGGTGTGGCAAGTGCCCGGCGTCTTTTTACCGGAAAAAGACAAGCAAGTCTTGGAGGAGCGAGTGATTTTCTATGGAGAGCCCTACTGCAAATACGATGGCTGGCCAAACAACGCTGTCCGGGAAATCGACGGGAATTGCGCTGTTTTGGCACAAGCTCGGCAGGCAAAAAGCGTTGTTCGCCATGTCGGTTCCGTTTCTGATCTGGCTGTTCATGTTCAAATATGTCCCGCTGTGGGGCTGGACGATGGCGTTTCAAAACTACCGGCCGGCCAAAAAGTTCGCGGAGCAAACCTGGGCCGGGTTGGATCAGTTCAAGTTTTTGTTTCAGGATGAAGCGTTTCTTCGCGTCCTGCGCAATACGTTTGCGATGAGTGTGATCAATCTTGTTCTCGGCTTCGCCACGGCGATTGCGCTGGCTATTTTGCTCAACGAGCTTCGGCAAGTTTTCTTTAAAAGAGTCGTGCAGACGATCAGCTATTTGCCTCACTTTATTTCCTGGGTTGTCGCGGCGAGCATTATTTCAGGCGCTTTGTCGACGGACGGCGGTATCATCAACGTGATCCTGCTGCAATTGCATCTGATTGACGAACCGATTCTGTGGCTTGGCAAAGGCGAATATTTCTGGGGCATTCTCGGGGCTTCCGAGGTATGGAAAAACGTCGGCTGGAACACGATCATTTACTTGGCGGCGATGACGACGATCGATCCGGCGCTTTACGAATCCGCGGAAATGGACGGAGCGGGCAGGCTCCAACGCATTTTGCACATTACGCTGCCAAGTTTAAAACCGGTTTTTATCATACTGCTCATTATGAATTTGGGAAACATTCTGGAGTCCGGCTTTGAGCCGCAATATTTGCTCGGCAACGGAATGACCGTCGACTATTCGGAAAACCTCGATATTTTCGTGCTGAAATACGGGATTTCGTTAGGGAATTTCTCGCTGGCGACGGCGGCGGGCATTTTCAAGACGGTGGTCAGCTTCGTGTTTTTGATCAGCGCCAATCAGATTGCCAAACGGGCCGGAGAAGCCCGGTTGTTCTAGACGGAAGGAGGGCGTTCGGCTTTGGAAACCGTGCGCGTTAAACGCTCGAACAGACGCTATTCTTCCCCGGGAGACCGTTTGTTCGACATATTCAATATCGGGTTTATGCTTTGTCTGGTCATCGTGACGCTGTATCCGTTTCTGAACACGTTGGCCGTAGCCTTGAACGATGCGAACGACGCGGTTCGCGGAGGCATTTATTTGTGGCCGAGAGTGTGGACCGGGAAAAATTTTCAATACGTATTCAGCGAGGCGCTCATTATTCATTCGACGTTCATTTCGATTCTGCGGACGGTGATCGGCACCGTCGTGACGGTGTTCTGCTCGGCGATGGTCGCCTACACGATTTCCCGCCGGGAGTACGTGCTGCGCAAATTCGTCTCGGTCGCTTTCATCTTCACGATGTATTTCAGCGGCGGCCTCATTCCGGGATATTTGCTTATCCGCGATCTCGGCATGGTCGGCAGCTTCTGGGTATACATCATTCCCGGCCTGATCGGCGTATTCAACCTGATCGTCATCCGCTCGTTTATCGACGGGCTGCCCGACGGCATTCTGGAAGCGGCGCGGATCGACGGAGCAGGGGACTTCGCGATGTTCATCCGGGTCGTGCTGCCGCTCATCGTGCCGGTACTGGCTACCGTTGCACTGTTCAGCGCGGTCGGGCAGTGGAACTCGTGGTTCGACGTATTTTTGTACAACTCGTCCAAAGATAATCTAAGCACGCTGCAATACGAACTGATGAAAATATTGCAAAATACGAACACGACGACGTCCCAGTCGGCAGCCGACGTATTCGCCAGCAGCGGCAATACCGGTGCGCTGACCGTAACGCCGACGACGATCCGCGCGACGATGACGATTGTGGCCAGCGTCCCGATCATCCTCGTCTACCCGTTCCTGCAAAAGTACTTTGTCAAAGGGATGACTGTCGGCGGTGTGAAGGGCTGATGTGCCGGCGATGAGGCGGCTATTCGGGGAGTAAGCCTGCGCAAAAGTCAGGCTGCCCGGAAACCCCAGCGTCAGAGGCGATAGCTACAATCCGCTTGGCCGCACGGAGAAAACCTGCAAAAATACATGAATTTGCTTCCTTGATCGCTGGATACGGAGAATTCCTGCAATTGTGCAGGCTTTTCAACGGGGACATAGGATCAGGTTCACTTTCAGCGAAAATTCCTGCACTTTTGCAGGTTTTTCGCCAAAATAAGCCAGTTTCAGAGGAAAAACCTGCACATTTGCAGGTTTTTCCTCTGCATCCCGTGCAGCTCCCGGTGCGCGGTGTTGCGCTGCATGACGGCGGTCAGTCGACCGCATTCCTGCCAAGCTACTCCTGCCCAGTTGCGCAGTTCCACGGCCTGCACCGGGTGAGGCGCAAGTTGGGAAAAAGCGGTCTCACGGGTTCCCCTAGCCCTGAATAGTGCCGCGACTTTCTCGGGCTGCCTGGAAAGTGCAAGCTTTTTTACCCCCAAAACAGCTTGCGTCAATTCGTGAAAAGTACTCGAACCGGTTTTGTAGGTTCGTGTAGATTTTTATAGTTGAGGGTTTAGACTGAATAATGAAAGCGGTTTAATATCAATCTAAAGTTGAGCCAAATGTCTTTAAGGGGGAATTTTTCAAGTGAAGAAATTAACCGGGAAGAAAGTCGCGGCTATCGCTGTACTGACATTATCTCTCATATCTTCAGGGTGTGCGGTGAAAAACCAAACGGATGCACAAACAAAAAATACGGCCCCAAATGACCCGGCTCCCGTTACAAATTCGAGCAGTGCCGTCAAATCCAATTTGCCCAACATTCAAATTTTGGCAATGGGCGGCACGATCGCCGGAACCGGCTCTGTTGCCACGCAAACTACCGGTTATCAAGCGGGGGTTCTGACTCCGGATCAGCTTATTGAAGCGGTGCCATCGCTAAAAGATATTGCCAACCTGTCCGCTGCCCAAGTGGCGAAAATCGATTCAGGCACATCCAATACCGATGCCATCATGATCAAGCTGGCGAAGGAAGTCCAAAAGACATTGGATGATCCGAAGTATGACGGCGTTGTCATCAGCCACGGTACCGATACATTGGAGGAGACTGCCTATTTCCTCGATTTGACCGTTCATTCCGACAAACCGGTCGTGATCGTCGGTTCCATGCGTCCCTCTACGGCCATATCGGCTGACGGCCCGTTAAACCTGTACAACGCTGTAGCGTTAGCCGGTTCTAAAGAAGCCCAGGGCAAGGGTGTCCTGATTTCCTTGAACGACAAGATCGGAAACGCTCGCGATACTTTTAAAACCAGCACTACCGGCGTTGATACTTTCAAAAATCCGGAACTGGGTTACCTTGGATATATGCAGGGAGGTAAACCTTACTTTTACAACTTGCCGGTTAAAAAACATACAAGCCAGTCCGAATTTGACATTCGCAACATGACTGAAGATAGTTTGAAGCGCGTAGATATCGTCTACTCTCATGCCAATGACGACCGTATATTGGTTGACGCCGCGGTTTCAGCCGGAGCAAAGGGCATTATCCACGCCGGTACAGGCGACGGCTCCATTCATGAGAAAACGCTTCCGGGTCTGCAGGATGCTGTAAAAAAAGGTGTTGCCGTTGTTCGCGGTACCCGCGTGCCTGAAGGTATAGTTACCAGAGAAAAAATGGATGACGACAATAAATTTATCACTTCCGACAATCTCAGCCCGCAAAAAGCACGCATCTTGTTGATGTTGGCGCTCGCCAAAACCCAAGATCCGCAAAAGATTCAAGCGTATTTCAACCAATACTAAGAGATATTCGAGTGCGCCGCTCCGTTCAGGGGCGGCGTTTTTATTTGTGAAGTTAGGGGTGTGCATATGTTGGATTAGTGGACATTTATTAGAAAACCAAGTTTAGTCCACCAAAACAAAATCATTCGAATTTTCGTTTGAAAGCGCGAACATTATAATCGGTTTACATAGGCGCTGCGAATGTGCATCTGCGGCAAGGAGGCTGATATGTCATTGTTTTCGTAAAAAAGAGAGCAACCAGGGAGTGGATAGCCGGACTGTTATTTGCGTCGCCGGTGCTGCTGAGATTTCTGATTTTTGTAGTCGGACCGCTGGCGTATACGTTCATTTTGAGCTTTACCGAGTACAATGTAGTTTCGGCTCCCCGTTTTATCGGTTTGGCGAATTACAGGGACCTTTTGGGGGGCAAGGACGCCTTTTTCTTTCCTGCCGTGCGGGCCACTGCGTACTATGTGCTGATCAGCGTGCCGGCCGGAGTCGTGTTTGCGTTTGCGATGGCGATTCTTTTGAACCGGCGGATTAAATGCAGGAGTGTGTTTCGGGCGATTTTTTATATGCCGGTCATCATTCCCGCTGCCGCCGCCTCCATGATTTGGCTGTGGCTGCTGCAGCCGGATTTTGGCGTCGTGAGCTATGTGCTGGACAGTCTGCATCTGCCGACCTCGCTTTGGCTGTCGTCCGACAGCACGGTGATGCCGACGTTCATTTTGCTGAGCTTGTGGACGACGGGCAACATGATCGTCATTTTTTTGGCCGGACTGCAAAATATTCCGTCCCACCTGTACGAAGCCATCGAGGTCGACGGCGGCAGCGCGCTGCATAAGCTTGCGTATATTACCGTTCCGATGAGCTCGCCGATTGTTTTTTTTAACACGGTTATCGGCTTTATCAACGGGTTTCAAACGTTCGTGCAGCCGCATGTCATGACGCAGGGCGGGCCGAACAAGGCCAGCTATTTGTACGTGTATTATTTGTTCAAGGAAAGCTTCCAGTTTTCCAGGTTCGGCACTTCAAGCGCCAGCGCGGTGCTGCTGTTTCTCGTCATGCTGCTGATCACCGGCGTATGCTTCAAGCTTTCCAACTCGCTCGTCTATTACGAAGACCAGGAGCGGCGCCAATGAAGACTAAACATATGCTTTCGCAGGCAGCGATTTATGCCATTTTGCTCATGGGCAGCATCATTTGTTTGTTTCCCATTTATTAGATGTTTCGTACGGCTTTAATCGATATGGGCCAAATTTTTCAGAAACCGCCGCAGTTTATTCCGGCAGCTTTGCAATGGAGCAATTTTGCTACTGCTTTGGGTAATTATCCTTTCGGCACTTACTTTTTGAACAGCGTGCTGGTGACCGGGCTTTCCGTGCTGGCGTGCTGCTGACCGCTTCCATGTGCGCCTACAGTTTCTCGAAAATTCAGTGGCCGGGGAGGAACCGCGTGTTCGGAGTCATTTTGACCGGGATGATGCTGCCTTTTTTCGCCGTCATGATCCCGCATTTCATCGGCTGGAAAATGCTTGGGCTCACCGACACGCTCGTGCCGCTTATTGCTCCGTCGTGGTTTGGCGGCGGCGTGTTTCATATTTTTTTGCTCCGGCAGTTTTTCTTGTCGATTCCGCGCGATCTGGATGAAGCGGCCAAAATGGACGGCGCCGGGCACGCCCAAATTTATTGGACCATCATCGTGCCGCCCGGCAAGCAGGCGATGACCGTCGTCGGTTTGCTGGCGTTTTTGGCCAGTTGGAACGATTTTCTCGGTCCGCTCGTGTTCATCACGTCCGAGAAGCACTACACGCTTATGCTCGGCTTGACGCTGTTTCAAGGCTCGTACTCGGCGCAGTGGAATTACATGATGGCCGCCACTTCGATCATCGTGCTGCCGTCGCTGCTGCTGTTTTTGTTCGCGCAGAGGGCGCTTATAGAAGGCATCACCATGACCGGCATCAAAGGCTAGGCAAGGAGGTTAAAAAAGCCGACTTTGATAACGAAGCGAATCGGGGAAGCGTACTCGGCGTCGAATCTTGAGCGAGCCTGGGAAGTCCGGTACTCACGTAGCCACACCTACGCTCCGTTCCTCCTTCACCAGGCAGCGCCCAACCTTCTCGGTTCTGAAAGCCGGCTTTTTTAACTTGATCGAAATGAGGTTAAAAAAGCCGGCTTTGATCATGTTGATTCTGCTCATAGACGAGCGCAAGGAGGTATGACATGCCAACCGATGCAAAGGGTTTCAAAAAAGTGCTTGCCGTTTTGACCGTTTGTATTCCCGTTCTGACGCTGCTTGCCAGTCCGAGTCCGGCGCTTGCGGCTAACGACCCGGGAATGCCCGTATTTGGCGGGGCGGCGAATCCGGTGCCTGCCGAACCTGTGTCTTATACCGTGAACAGCATGATGCAAGCGATGTACGATACGGAGAAGGGCGGGACCGATTTCTGGATGGACCGCATGCTGTCCAGACCCGGCAACGATCCGGAAGGCTCCGATTTGATGACGAGGGGCAGGAGCGCCTATATGAAGGTGCACAATCCGGGCGTCCTCGGCTTTGCGGGTTCTTTTGCGTATCAGGACAATTTGAACGATAGGGACGCCTACACCGTTGCCGTTTCACCGGGAAGCTTCAGCGAGAATGTGTCCAAACGGCTGCAGACGCCGAGTTACTGGCAGAGCGAATTCAATGCAAGCGGCGTGCAAATTACGCAAAAGAAATTCATTACGCAAAACAATGTTTTCGTCACTTTGCTGTACATAACAAATCTTCATGCATAACCTGCTGAACAACGGAAAAGCAAGCCCCGGATACTACCTGGTCAATTTCGGAAAAGTGACGGACATGAGCTTCTCGGCGCTGGACCCGGTCTGGCTCGGCAAAGAAACAGCCGAACAGGCCATGAAAGCACTAGCGCCCAAAATCCAGCCGGAAATCAAAGGAAGATACGGCAAGTAATAAACACCAACGATGCGTGCCGAAACCGCGCCCTCCTTCAATTGAACTTCATTGAAGGAGGACGGTTTCGGCGACTTCCGTCGGTCGCCGGATACAAACCAAAGCCGCCGTCGTCCGCTCGCCGCTGCATACAAAGCAGATCCGCCGCGCCCTGCCCGCCGTCCGCATACAAACCAGACCCGCCGCCATCCGTCCGCCGCCCGCGTACAAAGCAGATCCGCCGCGCCCTGCCCGCCGCCCGCGAACAAACCAGACCTGCCGCCACCTG
>NZ_JBVYOL010000021.1:133321-133803 GCF_056120505.1 Paenibacillus sp. sgz302164
CCGCCGCGCCCTGCTCGCCGCTCGCCGACAAACCAGTGCCGCCGCGCCCTGCTCGCCGCTCGCCGACAAACCAGTGCCGCCGCGCCCTGCTCGCCGCTCGCATACAAACCAGACCTGCCGCGCCCTGCCCGCCGTCCGCCGACAAACCAGATCTACCGCCATCCGTATACCGCCCGCGTACAAACCAGATCTGCCGCCATCTGTCCGCCGTCCGCCGACAAACCAGATCTACCGTCGCCCATCCCCCACAATCCAGTGCTCTCATCTGTCCCCAGCCTAAAAAGCCTGCAAAAGTGCATCTTTTTCCCCGACAGTACGCCTGCAGCGCAATATTCCTGCAAAAATACAGGCTTTTCAGCGTATATATGAGCTCAAAGCACTGGCTTTGCAAACAAAACCCTAACTGTGGGATGAAATCCATATAAAGGTATTCGTGATGAGATGGCACGCATGTAGTTGAGTGTCGTTTGGTTGCAATTTAC